>NZ_JBYTCC010000002.1:0-202863 GCF_058789895.1 Rhodanobacter sp. FW106-HT46G03 | reverse complement strand
GCCGACATCTCGTGCAGCGGGCCGGGATTCGGCTGTCCCGGTGCCTTCGGTGTGGATGCATTCCCGCCCCTGAGCGGGAGTTGCGATACCAGCATAGCCATATCACTGTCGATGTGCATCATCTTGGCGGCATCCAAAAAAGTCCCTACTTCCGGCTTTTCTTGTCAAATGTTAGAAACGCATGACGATATGATTCTATATAAGATGATGTTTTGCAAGTGAAAAGTATGGTTCTTGGTATTGACCAATGCAAGCACCAAGACATATAGTCGCCGCGTGCACGCCACCTGACGTGTTCAGTCCGCCGCTGAGCGGCTTCTTTTCTCTATATGTAGAGGTGCCCCATGAGCTTCGATCCGAGCAAGGTTGGCCAGCGCACGCAGCGTCCGGCTGGCAACACCCCCCGTGGCCCGAAGGCCGAGCGCGTCTTCCTCGTGGTGGATAACTACGAGACCCCGGCCGATGGCTTCCACTACGCCGTGGGCCACACCGTCAACAACCCGAGTGAGAAGGTGCGTGTGCGCCTGAACACCGTGGCGGAACGCCAGCAGGACAATCCGAAGGAAAACGAGGACAAGATCAAGTCCCAGTACCTGTCGGGCGAGAACCACCGCGAGTCGATCGGCGACAAGGCCAAGAACGACATCCGGCTGATCTCGTTCGACGACGCCCGCCTGGTGTCGAGCAAGGACGGCGTGAAGGAATACCGTGCGCACTGGCCCAAGACCATGAGCACCAATCCGGCGTCCGAAGTGATGCAGGGCCTGGCGCATGTGCGTCTGCGCGATGCGATCGAAGTCGGCGGCAAGCACCAGAAGGCGCAGGCCTACGTCGAAATGATCCGTGGCGCGGCGGCCGTGACCGGTGCCGACGTGCAGACGCATCTCCTGCAAGGCCTGGCCATCGCGGACGCCGAAGGTCGTGCCCGCGATCCGTTCGTCATTCTGAGTGCTGAGTACAACGGCAAGGTGGTGGCCAACGCCCGCGTGTATCCGGCGACCACGGCCACGAAGGTCTTCGACCAGGCCACGGGCGAGCACAAGGACGTCATGCGCAAGACCGACGCCGAAACCACGCTGGCGTCGCTGCAGAGCGGCGAGAAGGGCAACAACGACTTCCAGAATCGCCAGCTCGACACCGCTCGTGCGCTGATTGCTGGTCTGACCGGTGCCGATGAGCCGGTGTTCAATTCGGCCGACAACGTGGTGGCGGACATCCGCAACCTCTACTACGGCGTCAAGGAAGGCGCGATCAAGGTGCAGGTGGTGAGCCTGGAGAAGATCGACTTCGGCGCGAAGTCGCGGCAGACCTACCTCAAGGACAAGGATCGCCCGCAGCTGGCCGCGTACACGATCAAGGAACCGGCCGGTGCCGAGCAGGTGCGTGAAACCTCGGGCTTCATCCCGACCGTGATCGCGTTCGAGCGCCATACCGACGGCGAACCCTTCGCTGTGTTCGCCTCGCCCGAGGCGATGTACGCCAAGGCCAAGAAGTTCAACGACCTCAAGCTCGACGTGGCGGCCGAGGCCAAGCACGAAGCCGAGGTCGAGGCACCGGTGGCCGAGCAGGAAGAGCCGGTGTTGGCTGACATCGACGACTCCGATGCCGCACCTTTTTGAGGCGGGTTGAGCGTGATGGTTGGGTGACGATCAGGGCGGGCAGGGATGCCCGCCTTTTTCTTGGGGTAGATGTGCGAAACAGAGGCCAATTCCGTGGCAAAGCAGCGTTGGGTCGATTTGTCTGCCCATGGGTTCTACCTGGGCGATCAGCGTATGGCCGACGGCACCCGTCGGTTGATTCTTCTGGATATGGACAGCCGCGCGAATCCCGCGCAGCTGCGAGAGGTCGGCTTTGCGCCGCTGAGCGGCGCGCCGAAGTACGACCGCGATATTTACGTGCTGCTCGGCGACGAGCAGAGCCTTCCCGCCAAGGCGCTGGCTCGCGCCATTGGCATCGAGCGTTGTCCGCAGATCGAAGTGGAAGCCGCCGACATCCAAGCGGTGTTCCGTGAGCGCATCCAGGCGAAATTCGCCGCCAACGTCAACGCGTTGATGCTGCGCGCGCAGGAGTTGGGCTTCAACAAGGACGGCGCCCGCGTCTTCGAGTCGGCCGCCGGCCGATTCATTCGCTACGGCGACAATCACCTGGTGACGGAAGACTCCCGCCAGGGGCAGGACCTGCGCGCAAGCGACTTTCTGCGCGCCCCGAGCGATGCGGATCTGGCGTCGTGCGCGGAAGGCTTCTTCCAGCGCGTCCGCGGCGGCAGCAAGACCCAGTGGTCTGACTTGGTGCAGTTCGGACGGGTGATCCACGGCATACGCGCCGACGGTGATCCGAGCGATGCGCAGATGTTCGCGCTGCAGGAAGCCTTGGAAGCGGCCAGCTACCGTGTGTTCCTCGACGAATCCGGCGGGCAGGGCCCGTCGCGCGAGGCCTTCGATCGCGCGCAGAGCCTGTACTACGGCCTGCCGGTGGCGCGTATGCGCAGTGCGACGTCGATTGCCATGCAGCAGTTTTCGACGCCCTTGCCGCTGTCGGTGCTGGTCCAGCATCTTCTGGTTGGGCGCGACAACACGACGGGCAAGGTCCTGCTCGAACCCACGGCAGGCAATGCTGGCCTGACGTGCGTGGTGTCCAGCGACGTGCAGCGCTGCGCGGTGGAGCTGGACGGTCAGCGCTTCGAGGCGCTGCAGCAACAGCCGGGAATCGCGGCCGTGCACGGTGATGCCGTGCATTTGCGTTTCCGCGAAGCGTTCGAGATGCCGGAAGGTTTCGACTACGTGATCGCCAATCCGCCGTTCGGCACGATGCCCGCCGCGCGCCCGTTCGGCACGATGAAGAGTGTCACCAAGCTGGATCACTACATCGCGCTGCGCGCGCTCGCCGAGCGCAAGGACGGCGGGCGTGCCGTCTTCATCCTGGGCGCGGACAGCCCCATGTCCGACGGTACGATCAAGGGCGCGAGCAAGGGGTTCTACAACTACCTCCACGATCACTACGCCATCCACGGTTTCGCGGAAGTGGATGGTCGCCTGTATGCCCGCCAAGGCTCCGCGTACAACGTGCGCGTGATTGTGGTGGGTGATCGCCGTCCGGTACCGGCGCAGAACGTCCCGGTGCCAGACAAGCTGCCGATCATCACTGACTACAACGAGCTGTGGTCGTGGGCGGAGCGCACGATCGAGCATTACGCCACGCCAGAGCCAGCGCTATCCGCGGAAGACCGCATCAGTGTGGACGCTGACCTCTTCGACGCGGTGGCGGCAATCGTGGAGGGCGACGCCCCGGCGGTGGTTCGCCACCCGAGCCCGGCGCTGGACGGGCACCCAGCCTTTGACACGTCCGTGCCGCCGTGGCACATGACCCACGCGCAGTGGGACGCAGCGCACGCGGTCGGTGGCGAGTTGGCGGTGGACGAAGCGGAAGCTCGCGCACACTATCTGGCCTTCCTCGCCTACGGCGTGCGCGAGGCGGACGAACAGCAGCTCGCGCTGGCCCACGCGAAGATGATTTCGTTGAGCCGCGAGGAAGTGGACGTCATACAGGCGCGCTTGTCGCTGCCCGTGACGCACCTTGACGTCGTGCGCAAGGCGCTGTCCGAGGGTCAGCCGGTACCGCAGGCGGTGCTGGCCGACCACCCCGAGCTGTCGTCAGCAGATGCCGCCGTGGGTGTCGATGAGGCGGCTTCGGCGGCATCTGGGGCGGAGGCGGCGCCCGCCAATGGCGATGCTCCGCCTCCGCCGGTTCTGGTCGAGCGCAAAACCAACGCGTTCCAGGTGCCCTACCAGGCGGCGTCCAAGGCCGGCGAACCGTCGGCGATGATCCCGATCAACATGGCCGGTGCGACATACGCCGCGCTCAATGCGCTGGAGCAGCGCTTCGGCCCGATCGATGACTACGTGGCCGAGCGCTTGCAATACGACCCCACAGAGTTGTCCCACTACTTCAGCCCGGAGCAGGTCGACGCCATCGGCCTGGCCATCCGCGCGGTGGAAGACGGGCGCGGTGCGACCAACGGTGACCAGACCGGCCTCGGCAAGGGCCGCTTCGGCGCCGCGATGCTGCGCTACGCCAAGCTCAACGGCCGCATGCCGATCTTCGTGACGATCGCGCCGTCCCTGTTCACCGACATTTTCCGCGACCTGGACGACATTGGTAGCGGGGACCTCTTCAAGCAGGTCTTCATCTTCAACGACGGCGAGAGTGTCAAGCAGTTCGGCACCGAAGACGCCGTGCGCTTCCCAGCCACGAAAGCGCCCGAGCGCAAGGCCGCCATCGCGACGGGCCAAGTGCCGGAAGGCACGGACCTGGTGCTGGCCACCTATTCGCAGTTCGCCCGCGCCTACGAGCGCAATCCGAAATCAGCCTTGCTCACGAGCCTGGTGCGCAACAACGGCATGCTGACCTTGGACGAAGCCCATGTGGCTTCGGGTGAGTCCAATCTCGGCGCGACGATCCAGGAAGCGGTGGCCAACAGCGATTCGGTGGTCTACCTCTCGGCTACTCCCTTCAAGGGCGTGAAGAACTTCGCGGTCTACAACAAGATCTTCCCGCAGTCGGTGGATCTCAAGACCTTGCCTGAAACGCTCGCCCGTGGCGGTGAGGCGTTGCAGGAAGCCATCTCCGCCAACATGGCGCGCGACGGCGTGCTGATTCGCCGTGAGCACGATTTCAGTCAGCTGACGTTCCACACGCACAACCCCTCGGTGGAGCGTGAAGCCGTCAATGTCGAGCTGGCCAACAGGCTCTCGGCCATCCTCTCGCGCATGTCGTTCCTGTCGGGCGACGTGGCGAAGGAAGTGGCGGCTATCAACAAGCAGTACATCAAGGACTGGGAGGACATCCCGGATCGCGACCGGCAGGGCCAGCGCATGGCCGCCACAAGCATGAACTTCGGCTCGCGCCTGTACAGCATCAACCGCCAGTTTCTGCTGGGCCTGTCGATGGAAGAAGGCCTGCAGGTGGCGCTGGAGGGGCTGGCCAACGGCCGCAAGCCGGTTTTCGCGGTGGAGAACACGGGGCAGGCGTTGCTGCTGGCCGTGCTTTCGCGTCGCCTGGGTCTGGAAAGCGACCAGGAGGAGCTGGATGAGCTGAAGGCGCTGGGCCCGGGCATCAAGGCCGCGGACATCGAGCGCCGGGACGCGCTGGCGATGCGGATCGCCAACGCGCTGCGGAACGTGGTGCTGGATGAACCGCCGCAGTTCCGTGAACTCCTGGAACTGATGCTGGATCGCATCGGCACCATCAAGGTGATGCAGCGCTACGGCGACTACACGACGGAAGTGCCGGAGAGCAAGGAATGGCACGAGGAGTGCGACAAGGTGCGCGCACTGATCCGCGAGTTTCCGGATCTTCCGCTGGCACCGCTCGACATGCTTGGCAAGCGTCTGGCCGATCACGGCTACACGATGGGCGAGGTATCCGGCCGCACGGTGTCGCTCAGGCCCAACCTGCTCGATGCGTCCAAGTGGGACGTGCATTTCCATCCGAAAGCGGATGCGGTTGCGAACGTGGCCGGGTTCCAGAACGGCCGCCTCGACGCGATCGTGATCACGCGCGCCGGGTCCACTGGCATTTCGTTGCACGCAACGAACCGCTTCGCCGATTCGGACACCCGGCAGCGCGAATTCATCGTGTTGCAGCGAGCGGCGAACATCGCCGAGTTCCTGCAGTGGCTGGGCCGCGTGAACCGCAAGGATCAGGTGGTGCCGCCGATCATCGCCAGCCTGCTGACCGGCCTCCCGGCCGAGTCGCGCCTGACGATGATGCACAACGCGAAGCTGCGGAAATTGTCGGCCAATACCACGTCCAACCGCGAGAACGCGGACATGAGCGAGCAGGACCTGGATCTCCTCAACCACGTCGGCGATAAGGTGGCCTTGGATTGGCTCTACGAGCATCCGGACGTGGCGAGGATACTGGACATCGATCTGCCCACTGATGCCGGTGACGAGCCCAACAGGGGCGAGGGTGGCGAGGCGCCGTACATCAACAAGCTGATGGGGCGCCTGATGATGCTGCCGGTTGATCAGCAGCGCAGTGTGCTCAAGGAACTGTCGCAGCGATTCGTGGGGACGGTAGAAGTGCTGGAGCAGCAGGGCATCAACCCGTTCAAGGTGGATGTGTACGAGTGGGGCGCATCCGTGGTGAAGGAGGAGGAGCTGAATACGGGCGTGCTGCACACGGCGACCAGTTCCTTCGACGAGCCGGTCACGATGGCGACGCTTCACTACGAGGAGACCGTGTACCCGATCCGCTCGCCGAAGCTGATCGAGATGGTCACGGCCGGGTTCGCTTCATTCCAGAAGCACCCTCTGGTCGAAGCGCACGGCACGATGCGCAACTTCACCGACACGCTGGAAACGGGGCGTGAGGATTTCATCCGGGGGAACCTGCCACTGAAGTTGCGGCAGAGCCTGGAGCCGGTCGATGACCTCCTGGCCGGCGTCAAAGAAGACGCGGCCCGCAAGGATGGCCTGGTCGGCGCGATCCATGCGAAGGAGCGCGCCGACTGGCTGATCCGCAACCTCCCCAGCCTGCGACCTGGCATCCAGATCACCTACAAGGACCCGATCAAGGGGGATCGCGTGGGCTACGTCACGGCCGTGGACATGCCCAAGGATCGAGAGGACTGGTTCCTGCTCTCGCAGTATCGCTTGCGGGTGGCTTTCCCGGGCGACGAGCGTCTGCAGGATATGTCGCTGGCCACCCTGCGTGCGCAGGAGAACAGCTTGTACGGGTCCAACGTCGCGCCGTTGGACCCTTCGCGGCTAGGGAAGGCTGGGGACAAGTGGCGCGTCGAGAAGGCCTTGAAGGTCTACGACGAAGTGCCCGACGGCGTGCTCACGCGCAGCCAGTTGGTCCTGCAGGGCAATATCTTCCGCGCCTGCGAGCTGGCCGCCCACGAAGGCATCGGCATGCCGGTGCTCTACACCGACGCGGAGGGCAATCGCCAGCGTGCGGTGATGCTGCGTGGCAGCGTCACGCCGGAGATGGTGAAAGCCATTCCGATCGCGCTGGATGCCCGAGAGGCCTACGACTACGTGCGCGAATACCTCGATCCCCGGCACACCGAGTACGCGATGCGGATCACCAGTCCGGAACTGCGGATCTACGACTCGGCGGTCAAGCAAATGCTCGCCGGAGATGGGGTCTCGTTGACCCTTTCCCGGGGCAACAACCGCAACGGCCGTTCCCTGCAGTGGACGCTGACGACGCCCGGGTCAGTAGCCCAGGCCGGGCCGCTGCTCAAGGATGGCCGGATCTTCGACATCGGCAGCGACAGTTCGGCGGCGGGCCTCGGCCTCCAGCTGCAGGGCACCCGCAAGTCGATGTCCGCCTACCTGGACATGAGCCAGCTGGAGCCCCTGCTGCGGGCTCTGCAGGCGAACCGGCACGTCGGAAAGTTCTACATCCCCGAGCCCAATGCCGAGATCCTGTCCACGCTCAAGGAACGGTACGAGAGGGAGCGACAGCAAGGGTTGGAGTCGGAGGACCTGGCCAGCGCCATTTCGTGACACCATCGTTTTCTGAGCTACAATGCAAATCAGTCCATCAAAAAGTGTGGATAGGCTATGGTTGACATAGGGCAGACGTCGCCCCGGCAGGTGCCCGGAGCGGCACCGGTCGAGGCGATGGATCTCTCGGAGTTCGGGGTGCTTGGGCACTTCGTGCGCCGCTCCGGCTCGCCGAAGCTGGTCCAGTACCTGTCCTCGCTGGACGGACAGGACGCGTGGGCCGTGGATTACTGCTTGAATGCACCGAATTCCGACGCCAGCGAGCAGTTCGAGGTGAAGGCGTTCCTGCAGCAGCTGGAATGGGCGGTGACCGCGCATGCTGGTGACTTCCATCGGGCTACCGAGGCGGTGGCCGGTTTGCTGGCCCGGTTGACGACGGCGCGCTCGGTGTACGTGTTGCGCTTCATCGCCGAGAAGAACGAGACCTTCGCCGCGCATCTCGGCAAGCTGCTTTCCAGTGAGCGCGTTTCCGAGTCCGTCGGGCTGTCGGTGCTCAACCGGCGCCTCCAGGCACTGGGCCACGCGCAGCTCCTGGCCGAGATTTTTTCGGCCAAACGGCTGAACCACATCATGCAAATCATGGGGAGTTACGCCGATGCGTACTGACTGGCGTCGAGTTACGTGGCCGTTGGGCGCGGTGCTGGGCATCGCGATCGCCACGGCTGTGCATGCGCAGGACACGGGTAGTTCCGGTGGCTTGCTTTCGTCGCTGACGAACCTTTTCAGCAGCGGTTCGAGCAACAACAGCCCGAACCCGGGCGCGAACAGTGCGCTTCTGTCACAGCAGCAGTCGGTGATTGCCTCGAACATCCAGCAGGACGCGGAGCAATGCGCCACCGGCTCGCAGCCGGGCACGATCGGCTACGCGATCCAGCAGGCGCAGAACGCTCACCTGCAGTTGGCCAGCGTGCGACCGAACACCGACGCGCTGTTCAACGTCAACAACAACTGTTTTACGGGGCTCTCCCAGCTCTTCGATTTGTCGTTCGCGATTCCGACGCTAGGCTCGATCCTCTCCTCCGCCGAGCAGGCGGTGATGCAGTATGCCAAGCAGCAAGTCTGCCAGGCGGTGGGTCAGGTCACCTCGCAGGTGACGACGCCGCTCAACCAGGCGATCACCAGCGTCAATGGGCAGTACGGTGCGTCGGGCATCAATGGCATGCTCGGTCAACAGATGTCCACGATCGATCCGAACCTGGGGTCGGCGTGGAATAGCAATGCCACCACGAACGGCAGCTATTCGGTCAATGCCAACTCGTTCGGGGCCAATCAATCGAGTTTCAACGCGTCGACCGGGCCGGTGCAGACCGGCACGACGACTTCGGGTGTGCCGGTCATGTCCGGTACCGGCGTGAGCGTAAGCAACACGCCGCCTTCCGCGCCCCCGCCGAAGCCGCCCTCCTCTACGGCTGGGCGCCTTCTGGACCTGCTCAAGTGAGGAAAGCCATGACGAAGCAGACCATGTTGTGGGCTGTTGTGGGCGCAGCGGGCATGCTCGTGAGCGTGGGCGCGCTCGCGCAAACCACCTCGGCCAAAACGATGGCGACCGACGGCCAGCAGCAGACGTCGGCGTGGGCGGTCTCGGTCAAGCAGTCGGCTCTCTCGGCGAACGTGGTCAGCAAGTCGCAAGTGCAGTCCCAGCAGACGCTGGCTGCCGCGATCGGTGCGATCGAGATGAGCGATGCGCTGACGCATGCCGCCGTGCAGTACAGCATGCTCACGGGGCAACCGGACACCATCAAGTGCATTGCGCAGGCCGACGGCAAGCTGGCCGTCCAGACGGACCAGCAACGCGCGCAGGACACGGGGCGCCTGATGGCGACCTACAGTTCCACGCGAGTGGGCTCGCAGGCCCTCGCCAACCAGCAACTCCTCGCCACGCATCGTGCGACGTACTGCACGGTGAGCGAGTCTCAGGCGGGCTTGTGCACGTTGACCCCCAACGGCATGCAGGGTTGGGACCAGAACTACGCCGGTGCTTTCGGGCAGGAAACCCTTTCGCCGGAAGGCGAGTTGGCCGGGTACGCCTACGCGGCCATGCTCACGGACGTGCGCGCCGATGCGGCGATCGATTGCAAGTCGACATCCTGCGCCGCGGCTCAAGCGGCGCAGCTGGATGCCGCTGCCTCCGCATCCATCGCGGCGAACTCCATGGTCGAGCAGGTGACCGACCGCCGCCAACCGATGCTGACGGGACAGTGACATGAAGAGCTGGCAACGCTATGGCTTGATGATGGGGATGGCTGCTGCGGGCACCGGCCTTGCGCATGCGGCCATTTACGGTGGTGGCCCTGCCGAGGCCTACGTCAATGCGAAGATCGCTGCCTTGGCCAGCTCGGTGGGCGGATCGATCACGGCGTTTGGTACCTCGTTCGGTAACGCGATGACGCAGCAGTTCGAGCAGACCATTTCTGCCGTGGCTGTAGCGACCAAGCAGGAAGCGCTGGCGGGCAACACGATCGCCACCGCAGGCATGCAGTCCGGACAGCAACTCGTCAATGCTGTGGCGGCACAGCGTGAAACCGCGCAGGTGACGAAGGCCTACCTCGATTACAGCCCGCAGATGGGGCAGGGCTACGATCCTTGCGGTACGGGGGCGAAGCAGAAGACGCTGGACCAGTATTTCGACAGCCTTCCTGCCGCGGCTTCCGCGCGTATGACCACTTTCGACACCGCCCCCGGCCGCCTGGCGCCATCGACGTCCCGGGCGATGCAGGAGCGCCTGGACAACCATCGCCAGAATTACTGCACGTCGTCTGAGGCCCAGGCCGGGTTGTGCACATTGAGCCAGCTTCCCGGTGGCGATACGGATGCTTCGCTGCTCTTCCAGGCCGCTGCGCCCGGCTCCCTCCAGGACAAGGCGCGTGATGCCTATATTGAGCATGTGCTGGGATCACCGGCAGCGCAGATCCCTGCGTCGGTCGGGCAGACCCCACAGGGACAGGCTTACTTGGCGGCGGTGAATCGCCAGCAGGCTCTGCTCTCGATTCCGGGGTATTCGCTTGCCCGTATCGCCGCTGCCAACACGCAGTCCCCGGCTTACGGGAACAAGTCGGCCAACGAAGTGCTGACACTCCGAGTGAACCAGTATTTTGGCGGCAAGGAAGCCGAACAGTGGGCCAGCGCGATCGCCGCGCAGAGCCCGCGCGGCCTGCTCGTCGAGGCCGCGAAGATGGGCGGTCTGGAGGTGTGGATTCACCACCAGCAGTACCAGCAGAGCCAGCGCCTGGAGGCGGGACTGGCGGCGCTGTTGCTGGCCGAAGCGGACAACGTGAAGGGGCCAACCGCCGAGGATCAGCAGAAGGCGATGCGCGACCAAGTGTCGTCGCAGGTTCAGTGAGGGATGACGATGACGACGCCTGAATACGATGCCCGTAGTGCGGGACAACGGTGGAAAGGCCCTTCTTTTGTAGGGTTCCTGCTGCTGGCTCCGGCGGTGTGGGCGATGTGCCCACCGCAGTTCATCGAGCAGCTGGTGGACCCTACCTTTGCGGCGGCCACGACGAGCCTGAAGGGAGTGGTGAAGTCGGTGGACCGTTCGCTGTCCTTGATTCTCTCCAACGAAAGCCAGCGGTTGACCTCTGCGATTGCTGTACTGACGAAGCAGAAGGCGCTCGTCGCGAACCAGTTGGCCACGGCCAACCACAATGTGGCACAGGTGACGGCCGCAGGCCTCAACACGCTTGCGCAGAATGAGCGCATCGCGAAAGCGCGGTTCGACTATGGCGGGGAATTCGGGCAAGGCTATGCGCCCTGCGTCGTGACGGCGACGCGCCAGGCGATCACGGATCGCGCGGCGGCCGTGCACCAGGATCTACCGACGCGCATCCAGTCGGAGATCCAGGCCGCGCCAGGTCATTACGGCGACCCGTTGGAGGCGCAGCAGCAGCAGCTGAAGGATCACGAGCCCTTCTGCACGGCCGACCAGGCCGCCTCGGGGCTGTGCAAGATGGGCACGGCGACCAGTAGCGGCGGCCAGTCGCTGGCCGGTGCGGACTTGAGCGTCGCCACGCTCTTCACGCCGTCGATGGAGAACGAATCGCTCTACAAAGCCAAGACCGGCTTCATCAACAATGTTGTCGGGTTGCCGGACGGCCCCTTGCCGACCGGCGCGTCGGGCGATCGTGCTTCGGTCGCCGCGTACGAGCTGGCCAAGGCCAGGAAAGACGCAATCATGTCCCCCGCACTGGTGTCACTGGAGTCGATCAAACTTGACTATTCTGGGATCAGTACGGCCGAGGGTGGTTCGGATCTGCCGTTGGCCACGTACTACGACAACGAGGTCAAGCGCTACGGCGGCAACGCCCCGGAATCCGCGAAGTGGGCGAGCGTGCTCACCGCGCAGAACGAGCGCGGCCTGCTGGTGGAACTTCTGAAGATCAAAGCGTTGGATCTGTCGATGCAGGGGCAGACCTATCGCTCGGACGAGCGCATGGAAGCCATGCTGGCGTCGCTGGTTGCGAACGCAGTGCGGCAGTCATCGGCCCTTTCGCAGTCGCGTGCCGTGCAGCAGCAGTCCGAGCGGGCCGCGGTCATGCAGCAGGTGAAGTAACGTGATGCGCCGTATGACGACTCGCTGCGCATACGCCATCGCCGTCCTGGCGATGGCAGGCATGGCCTCGTCGGCGGCTGCGCAGAGTTGCCTGGTGTCGCCGACGACCAAGGAGGTCGTGTCGGGTCGGTTCGGCAAGTTCCGTGCTGGTGGAGCGGCGAATTTTGGCTCCAGCAATGCTGCCGCGCACATGCACGATGGTCTCGACTTCTCGACCAGCAACTCGCAGGTAGCCTTGTACTCGGTCACCGAGGGCAAGGTGGCGTTCGTGGGACCACGCGGGAGTGCAGGCAATGCGGTCCTGATCAAGCGCAGCAACGGCGACATCGTGGCGTATTACCACATGTCGGGTTTTGCGCCGGGCATTGAGAAGGGCGCGACGGTGACACCGGGTGAGTTGATCGGCATCTCGGGCAACACCAATGCCGGCGGCGGGTCCGTGGGTGGCATGGCGAGGCATCTGCACTTCGTGTACGGCGTGGCACAGGAAGACGAAGCCCGTGCGAAAGCCTTTCCCGCGAGCGCCGCGGAAGGGCCGTTCAATCCTGGCCAGTTGCCGTCGGCATTCAACAGGCAGTCGGGTATCGGCTGGAAGACCGATCCTTCGCCGTTTTTCTGCAAGACCTACCCGATCCAGGATGGCCATCCGGAAGATGCGGCGATCCTGGGCGGCGATACCAAGGCGCAGTACCAAAAGCTGTTTGGTTCGGTGCCGCCGCCTGGGGGCGTGCCCGCCTCCAGCACACAGTTTTCCGTGGGCCAAGTGGAAGCCGCGAACCAGGACGCTGCGCTGGCCCTTGCCGCTGGGAAAGCGGGCAATGCGGGCGGTGTCCTGTCGGACGTGAGTGGCTACGGTTCGCTGCCGCAGGCGCCGATCGGCGACTACGACACGATGTCGCGCCGCGAAATGCTGCTCACCGAAGCGAATCGGCGGTTTTCGTCAGCCGATTGGAATGCCTCGATCACGAAGGTGGATAGCCGCGCCTTGTGGGTGGATTACCTCAAGGCGGTCGGCGTGGGCAACTACCTGGCCCAGGCCATTCACGAGAAGCGTGCGCGCATCGAAGCGCTGCTTGCGGTGTACGAGTCGCTGAAGATGGCTCGCATGCGTGAGCAGGTGAAGTCGGCGCAGGAAGCCGCTGTGCGCCAGAGCATCAGCCAACAGATTCAGTAACGGGAGTCGCGTCATGAGCAACGAGTACGAGGACGACAACAAACTGGCATCGCTGCCGACCTTCAAGTCCAACCCGGGCAAGCGTGCCGAGCCGGGGAAGGATGTGCCGCCGACGGCGCGCCCGCCGCTCTGGGAAAGCGCCACGATGGCGGGCGTGCGCGAGGCCATCGAGTCCAGGGCACGCGAGCTGGGCGTGTCGAGGCACGAGGTTGTGGTGAGCGCCCCTACGGGCGAGGCGCCGGACTCGCCACTCAAGGATCAGTTCTTCAGCGCGCTGGCCATGTACCACGGCCAGCCGGATACATCGGCCATGCGCTTCGATCCGGCGCACGAGGCGGTGGTCGCGGCGCTGGATGGCCTCAAGGCGCTGGACACCGCCGAGCCGCTGGCTCCGGTAGCCAACGCGGCGCCACTGCCGGAGCCTGCGTCGGAGCCGCAGGCGGCCGGCGCGGCCGAGGCGGCTCCGGCAGCCGAAGCGGCACCGGCGCAGGGCGAAACGGTCACCATGAGTCGTGAGCAGTTCGATTCCCTGATGCGCGCGGCAGCGACCGTCAACGCAAAGAAAGGCCATGGTGCCGAGTCCGAGGTGAGCCCGGAGAATATCGCCGAGGCAGTGGAGGCGATTCGCCAGGGCAAGCCCACGCCGGGCACCGTCGCGCTTGGCGTTGCCAAGTCCAATCTCGGGCAGGAGGCTGCGCAGATAACGCAGGGCGCGTTGGGTGCTGGCGCGTCCCTGTTGAGCGGCGTGCTCAAGGGGTCCATGGGTGCGCTGCGCAAGGGCATCGAAGCCATGCGCGCGGACAACGAGGCTGGCGCACCGCTGCCCAATGAGCCAGGACAGGCCCGGCCGATGGTGTTGCCACGCCTGTCGGAGTACCGCGTGTCCCAGATCGAAGACCAGGCTCAGCGGTATGCCGTTGCGCAGGAGGCGTTCTGGACCGTGGGGAAGATGCCGGGAGTGCGCAAGGCCATCGAAGAGAAAGCCCGCGAGACCGGCATGTCGGTCGAAGACGTCATGGCCAAGATGAAACCCGGCGGCGAGATGCACGAACTGCATGAACGTTATGTCGAGGCCTATCACAACTCGCCGGACGCGGCCGATCACCGCAAGGCGATGAACAAGGCCATCGACGGCTTCGTGCGCCAGTACGGACAGGCACAGGAAGAAATGCTCGCGCCCGAGCAGAAGGGCAATGAGTATTTCGAGGACTACAAGGATCGCGTTGACGACGCGAAAGACCGGATCTTCGAGAAGGCGGGGCATGTCCCGCTGCTGGATGGCGAGGACGCAACCCATCTGCAGAAGCTGCAGGCGGCGGTCGCCAAGATCATCGAGAAAGTGCGGGAGATGGTCAGCGGTTTCACCACCATGTTGCGCGGCAAAGCCGGCGCGGAAAAGGAGGCAGTCAGTGAACCAGCGCCCTGATTTGATGCTGTTCGAAAATACCGAGAAGGCGTTGCAGTGGCTTACGCAGTGGGTGATCTATCGGGTCATCCCGATCGCCGATCAGGAGTGGGGCGAAATCCACGCCGAGTATGCGGATGCGAGCAGCTACGTCACCGCGTACCTGGCCAAACCTGCGGACGAGAAAGTCTTTCTGCTCACGCTGGAGCTTGGCGTGCGCTGGGAAGAGCAGCACCGCGCGACCGCGTGTCTCGTAATTGAGTGGGCGCGCGAGACGCAGACGCTGGGGCAGCTGCGTAACGTGTTGCTCGACGGCCAACCGTCGGAACTGCGCTTGTTCGCGCGACGCATGATCGATTTTGCGCAGGTTCCCCGTGTTCGGATAGACGTGGGTACGGCGCATAACGCCTGAATCACGCGGCGGCGTGGCTGGCCACCGTGTGATGAGGTAGACGAGGTTCCACAGATGGCAGTGACAGAAGAAGCATTGCGCGGTGTGCTGGATGGCTTGGTCGAAAGCGGGAATGCAGAACTGCGCGACATGAGTCAAGCGGGGCTGGAGAGCTACTGGTTTTTCCGGTGGGACGACAAGCATTCGCTCGAACAGAACATCTACGAGTTCCACGACATGCTGGAACTTTATGGTTCGTGGTGCAGGCGTTGGGAAGAGATGCACCGCGGGTCATGCTGCGTTGTCGAGCGTGTGCGTGACACGTACCTGATGCCGAAAATCCGCGAGTTAGCCGCGCGAATTCGCGGCACCGTGTAACGGCTGATCGGGGGTCCAGATCGGTGGGGATGAACATCAGGAGCAGGTAGGTCATGAACGCAGTGTTGAAGCAAGAGCCGGAGAAGGTGATCAACTGGTTCGATCTGGGCCGGTTCGGCGTGGCCCTTCGGGTGTTGCCCAACTCACCCTTGCGCGGCAGCGCGTTGACGGTGCTTGAGATTCGCGACGACGCGCTCTATCAGAGTGCAGTGGGCTGGCACGAAGGCATCAGTGGCAGCGAGCGCCGGGCGTTGCGCGAAGGGCTGCATGAAGCGATGCACGCGCTGGGTTTCGGCCTGCAACCTGCCTACATACGGAGCCCCAGTGATCCGGAGCGGATCTTCTCGCGGTTCTATTCGGGGCGCCAGTCGCTTTCGCTGCGCGAGATCAAGCGCCTGGTGCCTGGCGCCGAGGTGACCGACCTTCGCCCGATGCCGGTGAACGAGGTCGCGATCCGACACGACCTCAACCCGGAAGTGGGCGCACAGTGGGAACGCTTCATCACCACCACGCTGAAACACGAAGCGGTGGGGGTGTGGGTGCCCAAGCAGCATCCCTACGCCGCGTCTTGGGCGGATGCCGTGCGCATTGGGGATCTCAAGCCCACGGGCGCGGCGCACAACCGGAACTTCAATCGTATCGAGTCGGGATACCTGCCGGATCGCCTGGACAAGGCCGGATACCGTTCCAATGCGCTGATCGGCTTCTACACCTCGAAGGCGGCGGCCGTCGCCGATGGCCATGCGGCGGCGGATCTGGAACGGGTGGATCTGCCGTATGCAGCGCCGTTGTGGGTGACGAGCGGCAACCAGGTCGTGGCGGTCAAGGATGTGCGTTACTGCCCGGAGATCATGGCGGAGTTGCCGAGTCTCCTGTACGGCAGCTCCCCGAAGGGTGGCCTGGTGGTGTCGGCGCTACGCGAAGTCGAAGCGCTGAAGCCATGGCTGGAGGCTCGGGTAGCCGGATGGCATACCTTGCTGACCACAAAGGGCTCTGCGCCACACGGTGCCGCCCCCGGCGTCGAGCTGGCCACCGACGTGCAGGACGCGCTTCTGCAGGATCGCGGCGAGTCGGTGGCCAGCATCGACGAGGCTGTGCGCCGGTTCAACGACGGTGACCGCATCTACGGTATGCATGAGCAGTCCGACGGTGATGCGTTAGAGATCACCAGCTTGGACGTTCTGAAGACCTTCGCCGAAGATCAGCTGGTGGCAGTATCTCTCGCTGAGTTCGATGACTTCATGCGGACGCAGCAGGTCCAGGCGTCGGGTGAAGCCCAGCGACCGTACGTGGACACACTCTGGCGGTCCATCAACGAAGCGGTGGAGAAGATCGCCGCTGTGAGCTACGCCCACGCGAAGCTGTACGGCATGTCGTCCACGCTGATGGTGCCCGGCAGCGACAAAAGTGGGGAGTACAAGGCGCTGCCGCTGGCGGAGATGGATGCGCAATTCGCCCGCGAGCTGGCCCATACGATCCAGCGCTTCACGAACATGCCCGAAGAGGCGATGACGGCTTTGCGCCAAACGCTGACAGGGCTGATCGAGCATGGGCACGGCATCCTGGCCGAGCAGACGATCAGCATGGCGCGTCAGTCGCTGAAGGAGGCGGCCGAGCAGATGCGTGGGGCTGACCCCACGGTGGATACGGACGCGATCGAGCGCGGCCGTATCGAGGATGTGGGCGAAAAAATCGGTGGTGCACGCAAGGATTACGCGAAGCGGGCGATGACGGTCGACGATCTGGAGATCATGACCCAGGGTGAGCGCGACACGCTGGTCAACAAGGGCAACGTGTGGGCACCGCTCGATTACGAGGCGATGCGCGAGAGCGGCGTCACCGCGCAAGCAGCGATGGCCATCAAGGTGCTGAAAGACACCTTGTCCACCAGCCCCGATCGCGGGCGCAGCGGCGACACGGACGCGCTGTACATCCAGGCCATCGGCCTGGCGCGCGATCACCTGGCCGACGTGAAGACGCTGGCCGACTTCCGGACGGCCCTGGCGGCGCTGTACGAAGCCGGGCTGGATCGGCCCAATGAGTCACGAAGCTTCAAGGTCTGGTCCACCCCGGTTCAGTTCCAATGGGGCCGGAAGGCGGCCAACTCCATCTACGAAGGAGGGATCGACCGCTACGGCTACGGCGCGCCCCTCCCCAGCGCGGTGAGCCGCGCGATTCGCAAGTACGTGGGATCGGTGGAGGACGAATCCGAAGGAAGTTGGAGCCACCTGATCCGTGGCGGCAAGTCGCTGACGCCGGAAGAGAAGGCGCAGCGCGACACGAAGGCGAAACAGAACGAAGAGCTGCATCGCCCGCACCTGGACAAGGTGGTGCGCGAGGGCCAGGACTGGCGTCACGGCCGCGATGTCGCCGCGGAAGACCTCCTGGCACAGTTCGGGTTCCGGGGTGTGGAGTTCGGCAACTGGCTGCCGCAGGACGAGCGGCAGCAGACGGTCAATATGGCCTACGACAGTCTGATGGATCTGTCGCAGGCGCTGGACCTGCCGCCGAAGGCGCTCTCGTTTGGTGGCAGGCTCGCCGTGGCCTTCGGCGCACGCGGCACCGGCGGCAAGGGCGCCGCGCTTGCACATTTCGAAGGGGCGCGCGAGGTCATCAACCTCACGCGCATGAAAGGTGCGGGCACTCTGGCGCATGAGTGGTTCCATGGGCTGGACTGGCACATGGGAGACGGCAAGAGCTTTGCCAGCGACCTGAGCCATCGGGTCGGTACGTTCGGTGCGGCGATGGTGCCGGTGAAGCAGGGCCTGGTGCGCCAGGGCATGACGATGGACGAGCTGGACGCAGCGACGTCGACGAACATCGACAAGACGGTGAGCAACATCGCCGGCTGGGCGTCGTCGCCACAAGCTCCCCGCGAAGCTCTGGCCGATCTGGTGAAGATCGAGGCGGATGCGCTGCGCGAGAAGTTCTACGACATCGCCCACAATGTGGTCCACCAGCATCGCAACGATCCGGACTTCGCCAAGACGGGACTGGATGCCTACGGGTACGGCGCGATCACTGCAAACAGGGTGCGGGAGCAGGTCGACAGCTTGATGGAGCACCTGAAAGACCGGCATCCAGAGAAGAAGGTGTTCTCCCAGTACAAGTCGCAGATCCGCGCCAACGTGTCGTTCCTGGTCGCGAACATGGCGGCGAGCGCGACGGTCGATGCCTTGCGGGATCTCAACATGCCGATGCCGCAAGGCTTCTCGCACGCGAACGCCCGCGACACACAGTTCCTCAAGGATGCCAAGAAGCTCGACGAACAGCGTGGCTCGCCGTACTGGGCAACCCCGCGCGAGCTGTTCGCGCGCGCGGGCGCGGCGTACGTCAGCGATCGCCTCGAAGGCCTCGACGTGCGTAGCGATTACCTTGTCTACGGTTCCGATGAGGCGCGTCATCTCACCAACGAACTTGGCAACCCGAACCCGGCCGGAGAAGATCGCCAGCGGTTCGCTGGACTCTTCAATGACCTGGTAGCCGAGTATCGCCTGCGTGCGGTGAATGAGGCGACCAAGGACGCGGATCAGCTGGAGCCGTGAGGTGGCCGATGCATGCCGCCAGTTCCAGAAAGACGTGAGTGCTGCGGCCGAGCGCATCACTGGCACTTTCACGTGCTCGAACAACCGCCATGTGGCGCACGGTGCGAAGTTCATCGTGAATGGCCGCATGCTGTGCCAGCGGTGCAAGGAGCTGCGCGATCAGCATCACGCTGTCGCGATGAAAGCCAGGAAGCGTCTGCGTGCCTGATACCAGCGCACCGCCACGCTCGAAACAGTGCCTGTGCGCGAGCTGCAGGCGCCCGCTCTTCGGCACGCCCGAGCGCTATGCCGGTGGGCGTCGCCTGATCTGTCCGGATTGTGCTGCCGCGCGCCGCAAGTGCATGAAAGGGGTGCGGCAGGTGAGGGAAAGTTTGGGTGTTCGCTGAAACGCGAATTCAGGGTTGTGAATGCAACCAGCCAATCCCTGCCGCCCCTACGTTCGGTTATTCATCTCCGAGTTTGAGTGAAAACTCCCAGCCTTCGTAGGTTTGAAGCAAGTCTGTAAAGCTCTCCCAAGGAACAAACTCTCCATCTACGACGATGCCACCGGCGGTAACTCGCCCTGCGCATCTATGATTCAACAGGGAAGGAAAGTCGTTGGGATCTAAGTTCCTGGTTGTGAGAGCAGTGCGTACTTTATCCATCACCTTAGTGAAGGCCTCATGAGGTGATGAGTACGAGGTTGCTGAATATTCGTAGCCATCAATGCCCCTTTCTAGCTCTTTGGCTACGATCACGTAACAAACAGTTAAGTAGCCGCTCACCTCAAAGGTTCGGACCTTGCCGCTGAAATCAGTGAACTCAATTGGGTTGTTTCGCAGAGTCGAAATGAACTCATTCAAAAGCACTGGATCAGGCATATTTGAAACCTCAAGAAGTGTGTTTTGGCGCCAAACTATCCCTTGATGCATGTCCCATCGCAATTGCTCGGTCGCCTTTGGCACCGTCGCTCTCGTGCGATGCATCGAGCCGTTGAGCGTCTCAGCCCTGCCGTCCTTGTTTGAAAAAGGTGCGCAATCGTGCTCTGGAGCGCTCGGCAGCCCCACTGGATCACAAAAGAGCCCGTTGCAACGACTTTGGCAACTGAGAAGGGTTCTGTTGCAGGTTCGCCGGGTCAGCTGGCCACCACCACGGGCCGCTCTCCGGCAGTGATCGCTGCTAGGGACGCCGTGAAGTGGTCTCCGAGGCTGCTGAGCAGCCCGTCGTAGCGCCGTAGCGGCCGTACGACGAGGAAGTGATGGACCAGCCGCCGGAGAGGCTTGGATGGCGGTTGGCGCACCGCGAGCAGCGCCTGGAGCACGCGGGCCACGGCGCGCGCGCAGCCGGAGATATTGGAATGAAGTGCTCGCACGCGCCGGGCGTGGCGCAGCAACTCGGCAGGATCGTGTGCCCGCAGTTCAAATTCGGGGCGAAGCTGGTCCATCAGGGTCGCCATGGCTTGGGCCGCTTCCTGCGGATCTTCGTAGGAAGCGTGGCCTGGCTGCAGCGAGATGGCGATCTGGTCGTAGAGACTCGGCCATACCCATGCGCGGTAGTGCGGCCAGAGTTGCTGGAAGACGTTGAGCAGGATGAGCACTTCAGCGGGGTAGACCAGGCGATCTTCGTTGTCGGCGCGCCGGTAGGCGTCAGCCAGAGCTGTTGCCAACGCGACGTCACGTTGGTGCGACGTCAGGCGTGGCCTACGCATTGTCCACGGCTTCGGCGAAACGACTCCCGGTCTTGAATTTCACGCGACGCCGGGCCGGGAGCGTCCGCTTTTCGCCGGTCTGGATATCTGCGATGGTGCGCGCGGGCGCGTTGACCATCGAGAAGGTGCCAAATCGCTGCAGCACCACCGGCTCCCCCGCGGCAACCGTGTCCTGCACGGTCTGGATGAGCGTGATGAGCACGCGTTCGGTAGTCGCCTTGGTCTCGCCGGTCTTGGCGGCAATAATTTCGATCAGTTGTTCGCGGTTCACTGACGATCCCCTGTGATGCGGTCAGGTATGGCGGTTGGCGACGATGCCACGAAGAAGAGTGGCGATGCTCATGCTGCCTGCGGCAGGTGAATCCACTTCCAGTCGTTGCGTGCCTCGCCCTTGGTCTTCATCTGCACGAGAATCGTCTTCTGAGGCTTGATCCACTTCAGGGCTTCCTCGGTCACGCGCATCTTGCTCTGCGCGCCCTTCCAATACTGCTCGTCGATGCCCAGGATGATCTTCGTGGACACGGCCGCAATGAAGTCCTCGGTGAAGTGCGTGGGCGACTGGCTCGCGCAGATCAGCGCCACGCCGAACTTGCGCGCTTCCTTGGCGATCGTGTTGATGATGTTGTTCTCGTCGTCGTCCGCATAGATGTGGGCTTCGTCGAGGATGATGATGTCGCTGATGTGGTCCTGCTCACCGCGCTGGCGTGCCGCGTCGAAGATCTCGGCCAGGCGGAACAGCACAAACAGCTTGCGCTGTTCCAGGCCCAGAGCGCGGATGTTGTAGTTCCAGATCGCGGCCTTGGGGTCGAAAGGCGGGGGTGTCGCCGAGAAGATACCGATCGCGTCGAGGTTGTCGAGACGATCGACGACGCCCTTCAGCACGTCGTTGCTGTCGTATTTCATGACGTCATCGAGTTCATGCCCGGTCGTGATCGCGTTGGCATAATCGGTGAACGTGTCAATGGCCTTCTGTTTGGCCTTCTCCAGATCCGCCTGGAGCTTTTCGTCGACGAAACCGGAGTTGCCACGCCGCAAGGCTTCCAGTCGCTTGCGCTGGTAGCCTTCGGCGGCGCGATTGGCGGCCTCCAGATAGGTGATGGCCTGCGCACCGGTGCCGAGGAACGACATCTGCAGGATGTGGCGCGCCATGCGCGTCGCATCGGCAATCGAGGGGTGGGTGCGTGCGAGGGTCTTGGGGGACCAGCGGAGCAGGCCGCCCCGGTACTGGTCGGAGGGCACCCACCAGCACTTCTGCAAGCCGTCCCACATGGCGCCCAACGCTTTGGCATCGTCTTTCTCGCCAATGGGCACGTCGAGGTAGAGGCGCCCATCCGAGCCGTCGGATAGTAGGCGCGCCATGGTCTCGTCCACCGTCCAGGTGGTGTGGTCGTCCGGCTTGAAGCCGTGCCGCTGGTAGACGTCCGTCAGGACATTGCGCAGGCACGCCTCCTGTTTGGAGCCGAGCTTCGTCATGACGCGGTTCATCGTGGAGATGAACTCCTGGATGCGTTTCCTGACACCGCCGAAATGCTGATCCGGGTTCACGCGCAGCGGGTTCATGCCGTACTTGGTCTGTTCGGAGAACATGACCGTGCTCTGGCCATCCACCTTGATGTCCCCGTGCACGTCGAAGATGTGCACGCGGGCCGCAGACCCACTCGCGGCCCGTTCCTGCGTGGACAGCATGGACTTGATGGCGCGGCGTAGCGTGTACGTCTTGCCCGAGCCCGACATGCCGCAGATCAGCATGTGGCCGTTGACGGCTTTCTGGCTGTTCCAGACAAAAGCGAGTGGGTTTCCGCCCTTGACGGTCGAGGCATCGATTCCCCAGTTGATCTGCATCCAACACTCCTGTTTTGGGCGCAGGATGGATCGACAGCGCCCGGTGTTTTGATTGTTTTCGATTGTAGAACATGTATGGAGCTGAATCCATACACATGAAATCAGTTATCCGGATCGACCGTTCGCTGTGGAAGGCCGCGCACAGCATCGTCGTAGTGGGGCGACCTGTCCGGGTTACGTGCGATCTTGCTTATCCAGTTCTCAGAGCATTGCCAGCGCTCAGCCAGCGCGCGGTAAGTCCAGCCGCGTAGAAGGGCGGAAGACCGGAAATCCTCGGGGGAAAGCCGGCCAGGTGGTGGGCTTTCGGTGATCCTTTTCTTCGGTGTCGCCATACGTGTGTCGTGCTCTCGGGTGCGTCCAGCGGGAGGGTTCTTCGGATTGTATCCCGTCATTGGCGCGTCCGCTACGGAAGTGAGTCGGACTGTGATTGGTAGTTTATACATGTACTAGGGTATTGACACAGATTGACGGACGGTAGCATGCTATACCTGCCACAGAATCGGGCCGCCGCAAATGCGGTCAAGACGAAGAACGAGGAGGTTAGTGATGTCTCTGAAAAGCATGGCGGCGAACACCACCCTGGACGGCGTGAAGAAGACCGACCTGTTCAAGGTCGAGCCGCGCCTACTGAAGGAAGAGCCGGGGTTCAACCTGCGTGACTACGACGATCCCGATGTGCAGGCGCACATCGAAGGTTTCGCAACGTCGTACCTGGAAGGGCGTTATGTGCCGCCGATCCTGGTGCGCACCGACGGTGACGACATCCTGACCATTGAAGGTCACTGCCGCCGCTTGGGTGCCCTGCAGGCTATCGAGCGCGGCGCCAAGGGCCTGATGATCGCGGCGACCGAGTTCAAGGGAAGCGATGCCGAACGCGTGTCGGTGATGCTCCGTTCGGCCGACGGTCTGCCGCTCAAGGTTCTGGGGCAGGCAAAGGGTTGCCTGCGGCTTGTTCGCATGGGCCTCTCCAACGCCGAGGTGGCCAAGGAGGTGGGCCGGACGGCGGCCCGTGTGGAACAGTTGCTGATTCTCGCCACCTCGAACATGGACGTGCAGCAGTTGGTGAAATCCGGTGAGGTGTCGGCGGATGCCGCTATCGAGGCGGTGCGCATGTACCGCGACCAGGCGGGTGAGCACCTGCGGGCCCTGCTGGACAAGGCCAAGAAGGAGGGCAAGCAAAAGGTGACGAAGGGCGTCCTCCGCCCGAAGATCCTCCCACCGAAGGTGGTCACGAAGGTGGTGTCCTCCGTGGAGTCCCTGATCGCCGGATTCGACCGCTCGACGCGCCGCCAACTGGCGGAGTTCGAGAAGATGGACCCGACGCAGTTGAAGGGGCGCAAGGTGGAGGTGGATGCCACCGCGCTGCTGGCCATTCTGGAGGCAGGCCACCAGGTGGACGATGTGCGGCAGAAGCGCGCCTCGGCCGCGGAGGCTGCTTCGTCGGCCTCCGCGCAACAGAACCTGATCACCTGATTCCCAGGTTCGAGGTCGGTCATGCCGGGTAAAACAGCTGTCCAGACGTCGATGGCCGATGCCCGGCGGCGCGTTCTCGAAGCCCTGGCCAGCCAGGGTGAGCGTGGTGGCCTGTACGCATCGAGCATTGGTTACTTCGCCTTCCCTGAGTCCAAGTTCCGGGCCCCGCAGGGCGCGGCCTTTGCCAGCGCCAGATTGCGGCACATCATGGAAAAGGATGGGGTCATCATGTGGAAGAGTAAGCCGCGAGGCTATTTCATTACCGCCGCTGGCCGGAAGGAACTTGAGCAATGAGTGGTTCAGTGATGAGTGCGGGAGACGGAGTTGTAGGGTTAGACTCGCGCCTCATCAGTGGCGCTGGCCGAGCAATGAAGGATGGAGTGATGAAGGACGTTTTCGCGCGATACGCCGTCGTAGGCGATGCTGTGATGTGCGGCGTAAAACACCCATATCCCCACACGTTGAAGCTGACTCTGATGACACCGGAGGCTGCTGCGTACGCGAACAATCTACTTGCTCGTGAAGACAGTGGGTGGAGGTTGGAACGCAAACCTCAGCCTGATGAAGTGAGCGCGTGTGGGCGCAAATAAGCAATCGACGATGGACGCGATCTGACGGAGCTTGCGTCAAGTGGGACGAGCAATCCCCTTACCCAAACCCGCTCAATCCGCGATCGCTGATGTGGACCGCCTGGGAGCCAGAGCCGAGCGAAGCGTATTTGCTTAGACGTAGTAAGCGCGGGCGGGGTTACCCGCGGCGTTGGAAAACGGCAGAGGCGGCGATGCGTGAAGTCGATCGTCTGTTTCCTTTGCGCTCTAATGTCTGAGGCGGCAAAGCCGTTTGTTGGGATGAGATCTGCACACTAAAAGGAGCTTAGATCATGCTAATTCTGACCCGCCGTGTTGGCGAAAATCTGAAAATAGGCGACACCGTAACCGTGACCGTGCTGGGTGTGAAGGGAAATGAGGTCCGTATTGGGATCGCGGCACCGTCTGACGTTCCGGTGCACCGTGAAGAAATCTACAATCGAATTCGCGCCGAAGTACCGACGCATCGCGGCTAGAAGCCAGTGATTCCTTCGATACCCGACCGGCGCAGCGCGCACGACCATGGTCCTTATAGCGCCTACTGCCGCGTGTGCTGGAACCCCGTGTACGTGCTTTGGATCGATCGCCATCCACACGACGGGAAGTGCCCATTCGGGCACACGCACGCGGCAAGCTGCCCTGATGTCCTGGCTGCTGGGACCAATACAAAGCGAATCCGCGAAGCTTCAGCCAAGGCGAAGGCCTTGGCTGTGGAGGATGGAACGGGGCGATGATGCTCGATGGTGCCGAACCGCTGGTTTGCAGCGAGGATTCATTCTTGTGCGGCGCCCGCGGCGCCACGCCCTGGTTGAGTCAGCACTTCGACGATTACATCGGTGACATCGATGCTGTGTTCGAGGCTGAGTTGGTCGAGGTGGTACCAACGAATCCACTCTATGGTCTGGTTCAGTCCAGCGACAGCGCGCTGCTGCTCCATCGCATGACGGACACCACACCATGGAATGGCGCTGAGATCGTCGGCTACTACAACGCCCCAGGTGCGGTGTGCATCCAGGATGCTCACCAGGGCATGGGGTTGGGTGCCGAGCTGATCCTGTGGACGGCGCTCAACGTGACCGGCGGCCCGCCCACGGCGGGTCTGGACGAACAGTGTTTCAGCGAATCGGGCTATGTCGCCCATCAGGCCGCGTGGCGTCTTGGTGTTGCGCGCGGACTGATTGTCGATGCAGTGCCGGTGCTGGTGACCGAGCCAGGCTGACGCCGTTACTTCAGCCGCAGTGTTCCGCCCTCGATCACCAGCACCCCGTGTGCCATGGCCCACCAGATCACCAGGTCCACTGTCGCAACGCGATCGCCCGTTGCTTGGGCGAGGCGCGTGCAGAGTTGCGTGACGGTTTCGTTCGAGAGGGTGGCAACACGTTCAAGCCAGCGGTCGGGCTTGGCAACATCCGCCCCGAGGTTCTTGGAAGCATGCCACCTTGTTATGGCCCCGATAAACGGCAGCCGCCCACACCAGTCGGCGATATCCGCATCCGTGAGTGTGGCGAGTTCATGGAATAACCGCTCGCGCTCGCGCCAGATCATGGCCATCGCCGCGGCTTTCCCGGCATGGCCGAACGCACTGGAAGGGTCTTGACCCGCTTCCAGTGCGCCCATGACGCGCCGATAGATCGTGCGTGCGACGGTGTTCTTCATACCGGAGTTGGCGATCACGAAGATCAGCTCGCGTGCCATGGCCTCGGCGTCAATCGGACGCGTGACCGATTCGGCCCAGTCGAATTGTCCGGCCCATTGCGGATCGGACAGCATGTGCGTGCGCGCGGCTTGGTAGAGCGCGAGATCCATGGAGGCTAGTCCGGTGTTAGTCGTCAGTTTCAATGACCTCGATAACCTCACCATCGACCATCCAGCACCAACCCTCTCCAGCGACATAACAGCGGGTGGCATCCGTCAATGGATTCTTCGGTTGTTCCGGTGTTTCGTACGTTCCCGATTTCATCGGCGTGACTCCTCTCAGTTCAGGCGTTGGGTGTCCGGCGCACGCGCCGCATCACCGCTCCTATCGGTTCTTTTGAGCGGCATTCAGGGCTGCAAAACTTCGCTACTGTTCCAGCATCCTCGTCCAAGTGGCTCCCATACCAACTCCATGCTGGGCCCCACTCGGCGCACTCGCCGCACACGCTGCATCGGTGCAGTGGCCGTTCACCACGATCGGCGCGTGCCATGTTCTGTTCCATCAAGGAGCACACGTCGATTCTTACCGACCGTTTCTCTGGGTGCAGCAGCTTCACGTTCATGGGTGCTCACCTGCCGGCGTTATGCAGCCTGCGTGACGGATTGGGTGTCGATGGGGCGAACGGCCCGCACACGTGCCTTCTGAGGATCGTCGAGAAGCGTCCAGACCTTCTTGCGCAGGTCATGCAGCATCGTTTGCCAGCAGTAGTCGATCTGCGCGTCGTCCATCGTGACGATGCGCGCCGCGATGCGCGGCGCCGCCAACGCCACCCATGCGGGACGGTCGTTCTGGAAGAGAGCGAGTTCGTTGCGTTCGCAGGCCGTCGGATCGTTCACGTGAGCCAGGCTCCTGAAAAGATGAACCCCGGGCGAATAGGGGGGTTCGCCCGGGGTTCAGGCCTGCGGAGCAGGAAGTGGCGGGGGAGGCCACCCAGGGGGGAGCCCTGCAGGTGGAGCCATCATACTCGGATTCATCAAGAAAGTGCAACGATCAATTTCTGATTAAAAATCAGTGCCATGTTGTCAGAAAGGTGTTTTGACTATTAGACTTCATCACGATATTCGACGGGACGAGACAAGTGGGACAGCGCGCTACAATGCGATCCAGCGAGGCATGACGGGTATGAACGGCACGTTCAATCCGGCTGCGCTCCATGCTCTGGAAGCCAGTTTTGATGATCCCTTGGAAGTCATCCAGGCGGATGAGCTGGATCTCCTGCGCATTGGCGCCGAGGAGGTGCGCACGCAGTGCGCCGCGTTCCGCCTGGCCGAAACCATTGTCGGCGTGGCGATGGCCACGCGAGGTCAGGCTGACGACGAAGCCATGCTCAATGCCATGAACGCGGTGATGGGCAGGGTGGCGATGCTGCGTTCCGTCATGCTGACGGCGCTGAGCATCGACCAGGCCGACACGGAGTTCCCAGCGGCGTTCAACGCCGCGACGAAAGCTGCGATGTCCTTGGTGCGGGCCGAATGGCGGTGGCAGAAGCTGGTGCCGGGTCGACCCATGCTCCTGGGCATGGACACGATGGCGCAGGTGCTGGCCGCAGTGGTCACGCTCTACCCGGAGCGCTACGCGCTGCAGCCGGGTGGTGGGCTGGAGCTGGCCGCGGTGCGGCGCCTGATGGCCTTCACCTGCATGCCGAGCCTGCAGGGCGTGGTGAACTGGTTTGATTACTTCCAGCCGGATCGTGCGGCCGTGGTCTTGCGCCTGATGCAGGCGGTGGCCGAGCAGGCCGAGCAGTACATCCTCGCGCAGAGCGCGGGTGTGACGTCCGTGGTTGGCCAGCGCGCCATCATCGAGCGGATGTATGGCGCGAGCCTCCACACCATGGTCGAGACCTGGAAGGCGGAAGCGCAGCGCGACGTGCAGCAGTTGCAAGAGCTGACAGCGTTGGATCGGTCAGTGCGCATGCAGCTCATCGAACAGAACGGTGGCATGTCCTTCGACCACGTGATCGAGGCACACCGACAGGCCATGGCCCGCATGGGCGAGATGGCGGCACTGATTGCTCAATCGCAGGAGGCCTCGTGATGGAGACCGACACCTTGGATATCGCATTTCGTCGCCTTGTGTGCGGCCTGGCCGACCAGGACATCAAGGGCGACAAGCCGTTTTTCTACGACGGCGGCAGGCTCTTGGCGGAAGACGTAGCCACGTTGGGCATGCCCTCCATCCTGTGCCTGGCCGATCGCATGTCCGTGAACCTCGGCCTGGGCTCCTTGGGCTATCACTTCGTGCTGGGCGAAGCCGGCGGTGGGTTCCCGTTGCAGGCGGTGCGCGATACCGCGAGCGCGCCGCGGCCGTTCTCGACGGTGGCGCCATTCCTCTACGACGTGTTTGTGAGTGACGTACGCGAGTGCCGGTTGGATCTGGCACGGCTTTTCGAGCGTGCAGCTCACGTGATTGATCCGGAATTCCGTCTGGTGACGGATGCGGCGATCTCCCCGGACATGGCAGCGCCTTCGCGCGCAGATGCCGAGGCCGGGGCTGCTCACTTTGACCTGGGATGAGAACGATGACGACGAAAAGCACGGCAGCCAACAAACAGCCCACGCTGCGGCGCGAGCCGTTGATCCCGGATCTGGTGATCCAGGACTTGCGCGACATGGACATGACGGGCAACTACGATCGCAACGTCCTGCTCTGGGTGCAGGACGGATATGTGCACCGCGCCCTGCAGGAACACCTGGTCGAGATCCGCGAGCTACACGAGCAGCTGGTCGCGTCGGGACGCCCGGCCGACGAGGTGCGGCGCGAGAAGATGATTGCGCTCGTGGGCTTCGTGCGCGAAACCTACTCGACCGAGAAGGCCGGTGGCCGTGGTGCGGATCTCAAGGGGTATGTGGAGGCGGCACGTATCGTCTGGGAGACCGAGGCGGCACGCTATGGCGAACACCTGCAGGAACTGGGCGATCACCTGCAGGAGCTGGGTGAGTACCTGAAGAAAGCATTGGCCAACGGCGAGAAGCCTAATCTCGACTGGCTCGCACGCAATGCCTACGTCTCTATGGCCCGAATGTCGTCGGTGATTGGCAACCTCGAAAGCCTGGTGGGTAAGCCCGCAGCCCAGGAAGCGGCTCGCATGATGCAGAGGGGCATCGACGCCATTCACGTGGAGCAGGTTGGCGGCAGGTCAACGGAGGTGGGGCGTGCCTTGATGGCCCACGTAGTGGAGATCGCGAAGGCTCCAAATAAGTACATCCAATCCCGCGATCCGTCGAAGACGATCATGCCCAAGCGAGAGCCTTTCGATTTCGAGCCGGCGCACCGGGCAGAGCACGGCATGGGAATGACCCATTGACAAAAAACCATGACGATGTAATTCTAACATCGGGGTAATATAACCCATCGAAAAATTGATTTCGTCTATGGTGTGGCGTAGACTCGCCACAAGCACCCGGGGTAAACCGCAATGAGCAAATACGACGCAAAGACGGGTTTCATCGCCGCCAAGACCACGACCTTCGGCAACTTCGTGGACCCGGATCGTCAGCTGGTGGATATGGAGCACCAGAGCCTGGTTCTGGTGGACTTGCCCGAGTATGCCCGCAACGGCCTCGGCCGTGCGCTGCTGGGCCGCGTGGTGCGCTATCACTTCGACGACATCGAGGCCTTCGGCTGCGAGGGCATGTCCATCGGTGCCGATACCAGCCGCGGCTTTCTGATCTACAAGGATATGAACCCGGTGGTGGTCGGCAAGACCCACACGGAGGCGCAGGCTGCCTCTGGCGCATCCGAGGCGACCATCAAGGCGCTGTACCAGCGCGGCCTGCCGATCGAGCTGGTGACGCTGGGAGCGCTGCGTCATGCCCAGTTCGAAACGGTGGACGCCCTCGTGGCGGATATCGAGCAATACCATGCGCGCGCCTCGTGGATGGAACTTCATCCGGTCGAGACGCGTTTCCAGAACATCGAGGCGCAGGTTGGCGACGAGACCGCGTTCGACTGGGATCGCCTGCTGCCCGCGAAGGCGTAACGGAGAGCGGCCATGCTGAATGTGCAAGCACAAACCCTTCGTCGATCGGTGCATGGCTTTCTGGCGACGCTGCCCGTGCCGCAGGCGGTGCAGGCGGATCTCCGGAATCCTTCGGCCAACGATGGCGAGATCGGTTTCACGCATAAGTGGCTGGTTCACGGCGATGCCGTGAACGGCCTGGAAGCCAGCGTGCGTGACTACGAGGATGTGATCGAGTTCGGCCTGCTGGAGCGCAACGGCGAGTCGGCGATTCCCGTGCTCCAGGCGATTCTCGTCTTGGAAAACGACGAATCGGAACTGAACTGCATGTCCGAGCCGACGCCCTCGCTGAACTTCGACGAGTACGTGACGGCGGAGCAGCGCGCCGGACTGGATCGCGCGCTCACGCAGTTCGCGTCGATTCTGGCTGGCGAAGAGATCAACGCGCCCACGACGGGCGCGTGAACGGATTCAGCAGGAGCATCGTGGTGTCGGGGCAGAGCATGCTGCGCGTAATCCCCTGGCGACGTAGCGTGTACCACGGAATGCGGCACGGCGGTGCTCCCGCTGAATGTTTTTCATGGTGGGTCCAGGGAAGGTGACGTAGCCCCCGCCGATGGGCACCGCGTGGCAGGGCAGTGCAGCGTGGTGCCCATCGGCGTTCGGGTGATCGTCCCATTTTGCCGCGCGAAAGCGGCTTGACGATTTCCAAGAACCTGAAAGGTAGATGCGCATGAGCACCACGAACCAGCCCTTGACTGTGATCATGCACGGCAAGTTCGGTGAACTGGAAGTTGACGACAGCTTCTTTAATACATCGGAGTCCATCGACTTGGGCGCCGACGATGCGATCCATGCCCTGGATCAGAAAGGGCGGGTGGTGGAGCTTACTCTGTCCTACGCCGAAGCTCTGACAGCTGCGCCATTCAAGCCGGAAGGCGTCACGATGGCGTGGTGGAAGGATGAGCGCGGCGTCGAGCACGTGGATGCCCAGAGCATTGCCACGCACTTCACGGGCCCGGGGAAGCCGACCGAGATCGTGTTGAAAGTGGTGGGCGGTGAGACGTTTCGTGAAGAACCCTTCGATGCGCTCCATCACGCGGGCTACGGCGTACTGGACGCTGTAGCCGAAGCTGTCTGCAAGCACCAGATGATTGAGGGCCAGCAGGCACTGGTGGCGAAGTTGACCCAGGATCGCAACGATGACGTGTGGGTATTGACCCGTACCCAAGCGATCACTTTGGTCCATGGCTTGTCCGATCTTGCTGCCAAGCACCAGAAGCTATGCGAGATCGATCTGAAGGATGGGTTGTCGGCCGCACAGTCGCGCGCGCGCGATGCGATCGAGCAGCAGTTCAGCGATCTGCTCGCGGACGTGCCGGGTGTGTCCGGCGCGAAATTTCTGTACGACCCGCGGGGCGAGACGACGGGCATCGTCTTCGCGGATGGCGCCTCCAACAGCCTGAGCGGCTCGTGGAAGGTGCCGGTGACCAGGAACGGCTACCGCGCTCTGGCGAAGGTGGATTTCTGGACGGCGCATGCGGACATCAAGAGGGAGCCGAAGGACGAACCGTCGTTCGTCATGCTTCGGATCGACCAAACTGGGAACGCTGCCTTTACCGACGGTGGTGGTCGAGAGCACGAAATCGCCCGCATCCTGGACGATGCGGCGCAGAAGGTGTCGCTACGTTCCGATCCCGATGGCATCATCCTATTCGACTTGAATGGCAACAAGGTCGGCCGCATCGCCGTGGTCGACATGAAACCGGTCGACAGCGATCCCTCGGGCGCCCCGCCACCCGGCTCGGTGCGACTGGTGCTCGACAACACCGGCGAGGCGCTGACGAGCACGCCGGAGGGCGTGGATCGCATGGTGCGTCTGTTGCGCCTGGCTGCAACGGGCATTCGGGAAGGCGCGTCAGCCTTCCCGCTGGCGTTGGATGAAAACGGCAACCGCAAAGAATACGGGGAAGTGGCGTATGCGGCGCCTGCATCCAAGCTGCAGAACGACCGGATCAACCTGGCGGACCACTTCAGCAACAACGGTGTGCGCAAGGCGGACGGCGGGTACTCCGGCATCGCTGAAGACGAATTCCGGTACGTTGTGGGTGCGGGCGATTTCGAGTTCGGTTACGGACTCGATGCGGGTCCCGTGTACCTGGTCAACGCGAAGGGTGAAGTCGCCGACGGCTACGAAGACGGCGACAAGATTGTGCGCGAGACGTACACCTCGATCCTGTCCAAGGATGAGCTGGCCGCGCTACGCGCGGTGGCCGACGGTTCGCTCTCGTTCGATGAGTTCGAGAAGCAGTTCGGCGACCACGACGCTGACGACGAGCCGGAGGCGTGAGATGACCACTTCCCCCACCCCTGGCTTCGCGCCGACTGAAGAACAGATCCGCTGCGGGCAGGCTCTGCTGGTGGCCAAGGCCCACGAATCCTTGGTTCGCCCGATCGTGGAGGGTTATCAGCGCGCCATCCTTGCGGAGCATCAGTTCAAGGTGGCCAGCCGCTGGGCCGATACCCGCATTGCTGCTGCCGATTTTGTCATCAGCGAGGGGCGTGATTCGTACCTGCTGAGCGATGAGGACTTCGCGGTCTACCACGAGGCCTGCCATCTGGCGCGTGATGCGCACGGTTTGTCGGTGAAGAAGCCGGATAACTGCCCATTGCTGGAGGCGGAGCACATGCGCATCCAGTGCGAAAACGCCTTGTTGCGGACCTGGGAAGGGCACTCCCACTTTTCGGCATTGGCTGATGCGGGAGTGCTGCGCATCGAGCAGCGCACGCAAGTGATCGACCTGACCCTCGGGTTGATCGCGCCGCACATGAAGAACAACGCCCACGACATGCTCGCGGATCTCGGGGTCCATCCGCCTGTGCCCAAGGCGCAGACCCACGACCAAAACCCGGAGCTGTGACGTGACGAACGGATACGACGAGAGCGTTCTGGCGGCGGATGGCACGAAGCTCGTGGGCTTTGGTCCGAGACGCTTCGACGTAGCGCACTCGCACGCCGTCATCGACGCCGAAACCTGTGGCCCGGAAGAGGCCACGTACTGGGCGGCGTACACGTTCGATGAGCGTGGTCTTCCCGCCTATGCGTTGGGTAAGCCGGTGTATGTCGCCAGGCGGCCGGATCGTGCTGGTGCCAGGGATTTCGCCGTGCAACTCGCAGAACAACTGGAAAGGAACCGATCGATGTCCTACGGCTACGACACTTACATCCTGGACGCCGCCGGCAACAGGCTGGTGAGTTATGGCCCGCGGCGAATCGAAATCGAACGTGTCGTGGATGGCAAAAGCTATGTGAGTTACAGGCAGCATCATCCGGAGAACGACGATCCGGGTGCACATATTGAAGCGTGCCTTCCTTCGGAAGCCGCGTTCTGGGGCGTGTACAAGCACGATGCGGAAGGCCTGGCCGCGATCGTGGGCGATGCCCACGATGAAGCGTCGGCGAAGGCGTTCGCCGAACAGGTGGCACGCAATCTCGAACTGGAGGCGCGGCTTCTCGGTGCGATCAGCGTGACGCCGCGAATCGTGCTTGTGCTGGAGGGTGATCACATCCAGAACATCGTGGCGGATTGCGCGGTGGACGTGACCTGCTTGAACTATGACGACGATCGGATCGAGGAATTCGCTGACAACGGTATGCCGGTTGTGGACGTTCCGCAGGGTGACGGCAAGGTCGCGCGGGCAGTGATCGGTCGAATCCCGGTGGAAGTGGACCCGGTGGAAACCGCGAGGATTGTGGCTCTCTACGCGGGCCCGGCCGAGACGCAGCGATGGGTTGTGCTCGCGATCGATACCAACACCGCGGCGTTCAGGGATCTTGGCCACGCCAGCGAAGTTGCGCGGCTGTTGCGCGACGCCGGGGCACAGCTTCAATCCGCGCCGGATTTGGATAGTGTCCGGCTGGTCGATACCAACGACAACGAGGTGGGCCGGCTATATGCCACGGACGTGATGCCGGATGTGGAGTCCCCCGGGACGATCAGTCTGGTGGTGGATGCGGGCGAGGATGTTGCCTTCGGCACCACGGAAGCGGATCGCATGGCCCTTGCCTCTGCTTTCTGTGCTGAGGCTAAGCCACTCGGCTGGAAGAACGAGCTGAGCAAGCGCCTGACAACTTTCACCGTGGAGGTGAGGGAAGCGCCCTACGATCGGACCAGCACCGTGCGGGATGTGAAAGTCGGGCATTTGTATTACACACCTGCACCCGAGCTGGAATCCCAGTTGGTGGCGCGTGATGCGGCCACGCCGGAGATCTAGGAGGCGTCATGGCATCGCAGACGCCTTCCTCGACATCCGCTTTCACGCCGACGGACCGCCAGATCCGGGCGGCGGAGGCCGTGCTGGCCGCCAATGCGCATGAACAGGCGGTTCGCCCGTTGGTGGAGACCTACCAACGGATGATCCTGGAACAGCATCAGTTCAAACCGTCGGTGACTTGGGACAACTGCCCAGGCCTCCCCGAGGTGGTGCTGGACCCCAACGAGGACCACTACCTCGGCCCCGAAGACATGGCCGTCTACATGGCCGAGTGCCACGCCGCCCGCGATGCGCTCGGTTTGGTGGTGTCCTCGCCCGATCATTGCCCGCTGCTCGAAGCGCGTTCGAAGCGCATCGATGCAGAGAATGCCTTGCTGGCGACGATGGTCGATACGCCGCGCCTGGCACCGCTCGCCAAGGCGCGACTCCTTCCCGGCGGCAAGGGTAAGCAGGCGATCGCGACGCTGCTGTCTGCTATCTCACCGTTCTGCCGAGCCGACGCGTCAAAGACGGTGGCCTTCGATCTCGCGAGACCGGGGACACCTCAGCCCCTGGAGAGTGCACTGGAGCCATGACGACCGAGGGCACACAAAAGCAGGAGGAGCGCGCTATTGAGGCGCGCCGGGAAACGGCCGTCGCAGCGGCGACAAAAATGGGTTGAAGGTGACCAGCATGAACGAGACAAAGCAGTTCCGAGAGGCTTGCGAGGCGCAGATCATGGCTTGGACCGAGGTTCGTGATCAGCAGCCAGGCATCTTGGTTGAAAAACGCAACATCGTGTTGGATGCACGTGGCAGGGCATACGGCTCGTTACCGGATGGACGCTACAAACTCGAATACCCTCGTTCGAACCTTGCGGGTGTGAGCCACTTCAATTTTATGGATGCCCGCGAACTCTGTCGCCGAATGGATATCGCTTTGCCGGAGTTCGCGCCGTCCAAAGTGATGGACTTCAAAACCTACGCGGAAAGCCGCGTGGACGAAGCGCAGAAAGCATTGAGCATGATCAAGGCGTACCTGGGGGAGACCAAGACCAGCGAAACGCCGCTTCCGTCCATTCCGAATACGTGGGTGATCACGGCCGCTTCCGGCGAATTCGTCGTGAATGCCGAATCAGGCGACGTGGTTTCGTATACGGTCTACGAAAACGGGGACGATCCGGATTTTCGGGAGCGTGCGGAGAATATCGCGCGGTTCGATGTGGCGGAGTACCGGCAGTGGTTCGAGAGCGTGGGACTTACCGAGCCCACGAACCTCAACTGGCTTGGCATCGGGTTCTGGCAGAAGGACGGCTTCTACGAGTCCTTCGAGCAAGACTGGCGTGACGATCTCGTTACCGCCATGAACGACAACCGGGCTGCTGCAGTCGAAACGGCCGAGCCGTGAGGGCATCGCCATGGCCGACATCACGCTCCTGAAATCCTCTGTACTGGTTCCCGCCGGTAGCGAGGACATGGCTGCCTTCGAGAAGGCGCTGGGCAAGCTCAATGCCAAGGCGACGAAGTACGGCCTGCCGCCCGTGACGGCAGGCGAGCCGGTGCGTGAGCGCTTTGCGCGGCGCTACGAACGGAATGAGGACGGCGGCGTGGAGCGCATGTACGTGGTGCCGCTGGGTGAGGATGGTGAGCTGAAAGAGAGCGACCAGCTCTTGTTCCTCAACCGCATCGCTCTGGAGTATCCGATCATCGCCTTGGGGCCATGGAAGGTGCTGGGCAAGATCGAGCCCTTCGGTGAAGGGCGGATCACGTTTGCGGCCACGGACGTGGAGAGTGAGCTGCAGCAACTCGGTGCGTACCGCGAATCGGAGCCGTGTTGTGAGCACTGCAATACGAAGCGCCGTCGGAAGGACACCTTCGTGGTTCGCCACGCGGAGACGGGTGAAACCAGGCAGATCGGCAGTTCCTGCCTGGAGGACTTCACAGGCATCGACCCGTCGAAGGTCCTGTTCCTTGCGCAGATGTATGCCGCTTTCAAGGACATGGACGACGACTACGAGCACTTCCTGGGTGGCGTGGGCGGCGACCATCATGTGCGGCCCGTGGATTACCTGCGCGACGTGTTGTTCGTGAACGAATGGCAAGGCGGCTTCGTGTCCTCGAAGCGCGCCAAGGAAGAGCTGTTGAAGCCGACCTACGTGCTGGCCCGGGATCTGGAAGACACCTTGTACGGTGGTCGCCGGGATGACGCGCTGATCGAGCGTTACCGGAACAGCCGCGAACGCTTGCTGGCCAGCGCGCAGCGCGTCATCGACTGGTGGGCCCATTTCGAGCCGTCGTCGGAATTCGAGCGCACGGCTCAGCAGGTCGTGACGGCCGACTCCATGCCGAGCGAGAACAAATTTCTCGCCATCGCGGCGGCGAGCATCGCGGCGATGGATCGCGCGCTGGCCAAGGCCATGGCGCAGGATGCCCGCGCCGCGCATCCGTCCGAGCACGTGGGCGCGGCTGGGGAGAAACGCCACCAGCCCATGCGCGTGACGGGTCGCTTCGGGTTCGATTCGGCGTTTGGCTACCAGTATTTCGTGAAGTTCGTCGACGCTGATGGCAATGCTTATTCGTGGAAGACGGCGAACCCGCCGAGCGAGTTCAGCGATCCCGAGGCTAAGGCGAAATGGTTCGACGGCACCTTCAAGATCAAGGGCCACGACGAGTACCGCGGCGAAAACGTCACGACCATCACGCACGTGAAGTTCAGTGGCTGGACGGCGGCGCCGTCGCTTGGTGAGGGCGCCGCCGTGGTTGCAGGTGTTCCCGAAGCAGTGGATCGTCGGCTTGTCGTGGACGTCCCGACGATCACGCAGGCCTTCGACGACATGGGGTGGCGGCAGCAGGCCGAACTGCTGCTCCGCGAGGTCGCGCAGCAGCTGCGTGATCCACGCCACGATGTACTGGCGCCGGTTACGCTGCTTGATGCCAACGGCAATATGGTTGGGTCAGTGACTTTCCCGCAGACTTCGCCCGCGCCACCGGCCGACGGTCACTTGCAGATCGTGTTGGAGCCTGGCACACGCGATGCGTGGGTTGATGCCATCGAAGAGTCAGCTCGGTACGTGGCGACTTTCTCGCCGATGAGCGATCCCCGGGTCACGGTTTCACGTGATGGCTATTACCGCAACGTGGGCACCATGCGTTGGGAGTCGCTTCTGGCGTGCGAGTCTCATGACGCCTCGTCCGTGGAAGCCAACTTATATGTGCCTTGAAGTGCAAGGCGTGAGGTACATGAGGACAGGACGATGAATAAGAAGGCGGTTCGCCCGGTGATCGTCGCCGGCAAGATCTACGTTCGAGGTGCGGACGGTTTCCATGCCGCGTCGGCGACGGGTATTCCCGGCTCGTCGGGTTCGACGCACCAGCCCGATGGCTACTACGTGCGCATGCCCGAGGGCGTGCGGCTCCATGACATGGACGGAGCGCCGTTCGTGTTCATCAAGCGCGAACGCAACTCCGGCTTCATCGTGACGTGTCATGAGACCGCCGAGGGGATTCGGTACATGTTCGGCGCGTCTGAGCTGGATCTGCGAAAGCTGGGACTGGACCGCTCGGGGCCCATGGCTCAACGTTTGGAAACGGAACTCGCCGAGCGCATCCTGTGGGAAACCTCGCCAGAGGCGGGACAAACGGTCTACGAGCTGCACCAGAGGATGGTGGCGGCCGAAGCCGAGTACGAGCGTGTCTTGGATCGCGTCTACGGTGCCAAGCGCGAAGCGGAAACCCGTTACTTGAAGCATGCCGACCCTACGCTGGCGACGGCCTCGCAGGCTTTCAGCGAGGCCTGTCTTGCTTGGCAAACGGCCTGCCGATTCAGCCAGACACCGGCGCAGGTCCACGAGGCCCTTTCCGCCGTGCAGCCTTCCTCCGACGAGTCGCAAGCGATGTACCTGGTGGCTCGTTGGAATGTCACCGACACCGCTTCGTTCGCGACGAATGGTCCGCGCGACGAACTTGGCATGACGTTGGAGCGGTTGGCTGCCGACATCGAAGCGCGTGAAGCAGGCCCAACGATGTACGCGCCGATGACGATGGTGGATACCGATGGACAGCCGGTGGGCGCTGCTACCTTCACAACCAGCCCTCCAGCCGAGCCGAGTGATGGCAAGCCGTTGTTGATCGTTCCTGTGAGAGACTTCGTTTACGCGGCCATGGCCGTGGTGGACATCTACAACAAGCTCCAGTCGAGCATCGAAGACGTCCATCTTGATAACGCGGTGGACCATTCGCACATGGCGCACTTCTACTGGCGTGCCCTGCCGGCGTTGGAGCGGCAATGGCACCACACGATGGGTTCGCCCGAAAGCTCCCTGCAGGCGACGCATGACCGCGTGCGGGAGCGGTTGGTGGCGCTGGAACGAAAGAATCCGTATGCGCGCTTCATCCCAGCTTACGAAGGTATCGAGCGCGCCGCTGAATCGCTGGGCTTGCAGGCGCGTCTGCAGGGAGTGGGTGACTCGGCGCGCGTGGGCTATTTCAAGGATGGTCAGTGGACCGGCATCGAGACCGAGATCGCATGGGGAGGGAAAGCGCTGACGACGGTGAACGGGCGGCGCGCGCAAGGCACGGGCTACACGGCAGAAGGGGAGTGGCAGCGCGATCAGCTGGAGTGTGCGCTGAACCGTTTGCCGGAGGCCTTTGAGGCGCCTCCGTCGCGCGATGTGTACGCGGAAGCCGCCGACCTGTACGAGCCGAGTAGCCCCTGATGGCGACGAACCTGGTCATCATCGAGGCGCCGGGCAAGACCAAGAGCCTGGGCAGCTTGCTCTGGCAGGCAGGCATCCGCGATAACGAGGTGCTGGCCACGGTAGGCCACCTTGGCACGAACCCGGATAGCTTCACGCCGTTGGCGATCGACAGGAGCTACCGCGAGACCGCCTACCGGCTGAAGCCTGAGAAGGAAGCGTTGGCGGCGAAGATCGCCCGCGCCGCCAACGCTTCAGTGAACATCTATTTGGCGACGGACGATGACCAGGAGGGCGACGTCATCGCGCGTGATGTGTTGCGCTTCTGCATCGACGAGGGCGACAAGGGGAAGGTCAAGCGCGTGCGCCTGAAGGCGCTTGCGCCCTCGGAGATCCGCGAAGTCTTCCGGAAGGCCGAGCCCTTCGATGATCTTTCCGCGGCACGCGGCGACGCGCGCCGGATCATGGATCGCCTGATCGGCTCCCTGTCGAGCGAAATAGCGGCCGTCGGCCGCGTGCAGGGTTCGCTGCTTCTGCAGCTGGCACAGCAGTCCCCCGTGACGGGCGTCGCCACGTACCTGCTCCCGGCGGCGGACGACAGGGGGGACTTCATCGCTCGGGTGCCGCTCTACAGCGCCGACCCAGCCGTAGAGCCGATACGCTTCGACGACATCGTGGCCGAGGTGGGTCGTTCCGGTTTGGGCGTGATGGCCTCCCAGGCCATGAACTTCGATGACATCGTGCTGGCCACCAGCCTGACCTCCGGCGCAGAGATCCGGGATGTGTCCCGGGCGATGCAGAGCCTGTACGAGAAGGGGCAGATGACCTATCCCCGGTCTCGGGCGCACGCGATCACTCCCGAGGCCTCACGCCGCGTGCTGGCGGTGGCGCGGGCGAATGGCGCCGGATTCAACCCGGCGCTCTTTAAGGCCGTACGGGCGGTCGAGGGGGAACATGCCCACGAAGCGCCCAATCCCCTGATCCTGGACGTCCCGCTCAACGGCAGTCCCCTGGTGATGGATCTGGAGCAGCAGGTCTTGCTGGTGATCGCACGGCACCTGGTCGAGTGCGGGATACCTGCACAGGCCGAAGAGCCGCGCCTGATGGATCTGTCCAAGCTCCCGCCGGAGCTGGCCGCGCTGCCCTGGCACCGGGTTGTGCCGCTGGGCGAGCGGTTATGGGAAGCTCTGCCTGTCGAGGCCGGAGTAGAACGTTGGACGGCGGAGCAGAGCCTGCTCCATTTCATGAGCCGGAACGAACTGGGCAGGCCATCGACAGTTGTTGAGCATGTGGACAAGTTTTTGAGCAGGGGGCTTGTAACTGAAGGCTTTGAATTAACAGAGAAAGGTCAACAATGGAGCCATCATGTGGGCGAGCTTTTTGGGCATCGAAATATCTCGAAAATGATCGAGCATTACATCGACGACAACAAAAAGTCGCCATCATTGATGGTTGAGGATATGATTGAGCTGTGCGGCTTGAGCGCCGTCGGCTCGGCTGTGCAACAACAACAGGGGCTTGAAAATGACGACGAAACCAATGCGCTATCCCCCTATGACCTTGCTTGAGGTCAGCGACCAGGCCGGTGGCCGGAAGGTCGTGATGGTGTGCAAGGACGGTGTGACGTACTGGGATGTGCTGGATGCGGGTGAAGCCACGCCCATCGTGATTCATCCGGCGCTGGAGCCGAAGGAACTCGGCGATCTGGTTACGTACTGCCAGAACAACGGTCTGGTTCCGGCGCGCGACGCGCTGATCGCGTTCTTGCGTGAGCGTGGCGATGCACGTCTGGATTCGGACCCGCTCTTCGTGGTGCGCGCGCTGTGGTTCATCCGCTCTCGCGCCACGGGAGACAACCAGGTGCCCACGGAAGAAGTCATGCAGTGGGCGATTGAGCAGTCACTGCTCCAAGAGCGGAAGCTCGTGCAGAACCATCAGGTCATCGAACGGTACTGCGCAGCGACGCAGCAAGCATAAAGGTCGAAGCCATGGGCAAGATGCTCCTCATTGCGGAAAAACCCAGCGTGGCGAAAGAACTGGCCCACGCGTTGGGCGGGTTCCAGAAGAAGGAACACGGCTGGGAACGTGATGATGCGGTTATCTCGCATGCCCGTGGCCACCTGGTGAGCCTGCAGATGCCGCTGGCCGCCACCAGCGGCAAGAATCTGCAGCAGCTCCCAGTGGCCGGTGAGTTCGTCACCGAACTCATCGACTACGACGGCTCCATCGGCGTCTACCGCAACCTCGAAAAGCTGATGAAGCGTGGTGATATCAGCATGGTGGTCAACGCCTGCGATGCAGGGCGCGAGGGCGAGCTGATCTTTCGCCTGATTGTCGAGCATGCCAAGTGCGCCAAGCCGATGAAGCGCATGTGGATACAGTCCATGACGACGGATGGCCTCAAGGAGGCCTTCCGCGCGATGCGCCCGGCCGCCGAGTTCGACAGCCTCTCCGACGCCGCGCATGCGCGCTCGATCGCCGACTTCCTGGTCGGCATCAACGGGTCACGCGCGATCACCTACATGCGTGATGAGCAGTCCACGGCAGGGCGAGTACAGTCGCCGGTCGGCATGCTGATCTACGACCGCGAGATGGCCATTCGCCATTTCAAGCCGACGGACTACTGGGAGATCCACGCGACCTTCCAGGCCGAGGCGGGGCAGTACCTGGGCAAGTGGTTTGATCCCAGCAAGGCCAAGGCCAGGCCCGACGACGAATCGGTGGAAGCCGAGGATGCGGACAAGACCGAGAAGCAGGATGCCTCGTCGGGCCAGCGCATTTTCGATCGCGCGGTGGCCGAGGCCATCCTCGCGAAGTGCCGAGGCAGGCATCCGTCGTCGGTGACCGACACGGCCAAGCGCGCCAAGCGCGCGGCGCCGGATCTGTACCACCTGACCTCGCTGCAGCAGGACGCCAACCGCCGCTTCAAGTTGTCGGCGAAGAAGACGCTGGAAATTGCGCAGGCGCTCTACGACGAGCACAAGCTCACCACCTACCCGCGTACGGATGCGGACGCGCTGCCGGAGGATTACGCCGACACGGTGCGCGCGCTGATGAAGAACTTCGGCGGCACGCCGTACGCGGCCCACGGCCAGCGCGTGCTCGACAACGGGTGGGTGAATCCTTCGGACAAGGGGATCTTCAACAACGCGAAGATCTCCGACCACTTTGCGATCATCCCGACGGAGAAGAGCCCGGTGGGCGTCACCCTCTCCGACGACGAGCGCAAGGTCTATGACCTGATCGTGCGCCGCTTCATGGCGGCGTTCCATCCGGCCGCCGAATTCGACGTGACCACGCGCGTGAGTGTGGTCGAGGGCGAGAACTTCAAGTCCACGGGTCGTGTGCTGGTGAAGGAAGGCTGGCTGGTCGTGTACGGCCATGGGGTCGACAATTCGACGAAGGAGCCGCCGCTGGTCGCCGTAAAGCACGGCGAGGCGGTGAAGACGGTGGACGTGAAGGCCGTCACCTGCCAGACCTCGCCGCCGTCGCGCTACACCGAAGCGACGCTGCTCAAGGCGATGGAAAACGCCGGCAAGGACATCGACGACAAGGCGATGCGCGAGGCGATGAAGGGTCGCGGTCTAGGCACGCCTGCGACGCGTGCCGATACGATCGAAGGCTTGCTCTCCACGGGCTCGCGCGCCAGGCCGCGGGCGCCGTACGCCACCCGCGAGAAGAACTTCATTGTCCCCACGGACAAGCTGCTGCTGCTGATGGCCTTCATCCGTGAAGAGCAGCTGGAACTGCTGGCGTCGGCCGAAACCACGGGCGAGTGGGAATACAAGCTGGGCCTGGTGCAAAAGGGTGAGTTGTCGAGCAAGGTCTTCCTCGATGGCATCAAGGCCGAGGTGGCCAGCATGCTGGCCAAGATCCGCAGCAAGGCCAGCTCCATGCCTGCCGCGAATCGCACGCTGCTGCAGGCGCCGTGTCCGAAGTGCGGTCAGCCGTTGGCGGTGGGGCCGCGCACGGTCGACTGCCAAGCGGGGTGCGGCTTCAAGCTGTGGCGCGAGGTGTCCCACAAGGTGCTGTCGGATGCCGAGCTGGACACCTTGCTGAAGGAAGGTGCGATCACCAGGGTCGATGGACTGGTCAGCAGGGCGGGCAAGTCCTATTCGGCGGGCCTGACTTTCAACGGCGAGAAGATCGAGATGGTCTTCGAAGAGCGCATCGGAGGTGCCGACCGGCCGCTCGCTTCGGCGCTGCCGTCGCTGGACGCGCCGTGCCCCAAGTGCAAGGGTACGATCCGCATCCACGGCGGTGATCACCCCAAATTCGCGTGTGAGAAGGGCGATTTCACGCTCTGGCGCGTCATCGCACAGCGTGAACTCTCCGAAAGTGAGGCCGTCGCCCTGATCACGCGAGGCTCCATGCCTGCGGTGAGCGGCTTCATTTCTGGCAAGACCGGCAAACCCTTTGCCGCGGGCTTGCGCCTGTCCAGGGACAAGTCGAAAGTCGATTTCGACTTCGGGAAGTGACATGGGATCGGTCGCTGAAGCCTTTGTTCCGGGTGTATGGGCTGCTGACGTGATGCTCGCGGAATCCGACTGGGCCATGCGCGTGTGCGTGGGCTCGTTCGAAAGCGAGCGCCGCGCCGAGCAGGCCGCGAATAGGGCCATGCCCACGCTGGTACACGCGGGCGAGCAGCCAGGCGTGGTGGTGACGGTGGGCGGCCAGCGTCACATGCTGATCGCCGACCAGGTAGAGATCATGGTCCTCACCGCCGAGGCGCGTCAGCGCCTGGACGGTCGAAGGGCGAGCGAGGACGCCAGCGCCCGCCGCGCGCTGGCCGAGAGCGATTATGAGCCCGTATGGGACAACGACAAGGCGCTTGCGCTGTTGTTGGCCACACATGGGGAAGGTTACACGCCGCGCCAGATGGGTGTCGGCGTGCGTTGGATGCCGCTGGATCTGTCGCACGAGGACGAGCTGACAGAGATTGTGGCCACGGGGGAAGAACTGCCGGACTCGCTTCGCGAGGATCTGCTTCTTGAAGCCATTGCGGACGACGCGATAGCGCGGCACCGCATGAAGGATTAGGAGTCATACCGTGGCACGTGTGGATTACCGTCAGCGCCTGACCGACCAGCTGGTCAAGGCGATCGAGGAGCATGGTCAACTGCCCTGGAAACAGGGCTGGGACGGTGCAGCGCTTCGCCCCTTCAACCCCAAGAGCGGGGTGAAGTACAAGGGCGGCAACGTCATGAACCTCCTGCTGGCCCAGCTGGAGCGCGGGTCGAACGATCCGCGTTGGATGACGCTTGCCCAGGCCAACAAGGCGGGCTACGGCATCCGCAAGGGCGCCAAGGCCTCCTATGTCGAATACTGGGACTTCGGCCAGCCGCTGGTGATGCCCAAGCCCGACGATCCGTCCGGCGTGGCGGTGAACGTGGTTCCGGAGCCTGAAGGCGATGGCACGGTCGAGACGCCGGTTTCCCGGCCGCGTCCACGGGTGTTCTACGCACAGGTCTTCAATGGCGAGGATGTGGTGGGCTTGCCCGCGTTCGAGCGCAAGCTCACGTGGGAGCCCAACGAACTGGCCAAGCAGGTGCTGGAGGCGTCCGGCGCCGCCATCGAGCACCTGGCGCTGTCAAAGGGTTCACCGAGCTTGGCAGCGTCTGCGCATTTCACGCCATCGCGCGACATCATCACGCTACCACTACCGGAGCAGTTCAAAAGCGCCGCCGATTACTACGCGACGGCGCTCCATGAATTGGCGCACTGGACGGGCCATGCTTCGCGTCTCGGGCGCGATCTGACGGGAGCATTCGGCAGCGCCGAGTATGCGCAGGAAGAGTTGCGCGCGGAACTCGCGGCGATGTTCCTGTGTGCTGCGCTGGGCGTGGACGGTACCGTGCAGAACCACGCCAGCTACACGGCGTCGTGGCTGACCAAGCTCAAGGGCGACAAGCACGAGATCTTCCGCGCAGCCAAGGATGCGGAGAAGATCGTCGATTACCTCTTCGACCTGGTGCCGGAACTGCGCACACGGATCGATGCGTCGATCACGGCGAGCGTTTTGCCGGACTCGGCCGGGCGCAAGGTATTCGACTCGGGCGTCAGCAAGGAACTGCCCAACTTCATACCGGCCGACGCCAAGCCGGCCGTGGTGGCGGAGACGGCGGCCAAGCCCAAGGGCGTGGGCCGCAACGACCCGCGCTGGGCGCTCTTCGAGAAGGTGTTGCGGGAAGCCGCTGATCGCCAGTCGGTGCGTGGCGAAACGCTGGAGCATGCGCTCACGATGGTGGTGCAGAGCTTCACCGAGGCGATGGACAAAGCCGAAGAGCACGGCTTCGGCGCCGAGGACATGAGCAAGATGCTCGCCGATCGTATCGTGGTGGACATGCTCAACCTCGATCGCCGGAACAGCCAGTGGCTGGATTTCGTCGGCAAGGTGCACAGGGTGGGTGATGCCCACGTGGCACCGGAGGCGATCACGCTGGCCCTGAACGAGATGCATGGCAAGTACGTGGCGCTGCTGGACGAAAGCGCTCGCCAGAACTGGGCGGCGGACACCGCCAAACAGTCGATCGAGCAGTTGGTGTTCGGTGACAGCCTGCGCAAGATCAACCTCGACTACGTGCAGAAGCTCGTGCGCGAGTGCGAGGCGTCGCGCGTGTTCCTGGGCAGCGACGCCGATGACTTCGTGTTGTCGGTAGCCAGCGTCAACGAGGCATTGGGCGAGGACAACCTGCTCCTGCAGCCGTTGGAGGGTGACGAGGACCTGCTGGAAGACGCTGAAATCCCGGGTCCGTGAGCATGCAGTGCGGTGACGACATCATGACGCTCAGCGATCGCTGGGCGTTGATCGAGGTCCTGCTCGAATTGCGCATCAGCGTGGTGGTACACAGCGAGTGGCCGCGTCACGCCATGTTGGCCTGGTGCGCCAAGGAAGAGGCGGGGCAGATGGCTTTTACGGTGGGCACCCGTTGGGCCGAACTGGATGGGTACAGGGCGCCGTTACGCAGTCACCGGCCGTTCGAGGGAAGCATTCCGGTGCCGATCTTGATCAGCGACCTGCCGGTGCTGGCTGAGTCTTTCAGCGAGGGTTATCGCATGATGGTCAGCAGCTGGACCGACGCGCCGCCCGATGAACCGTCGGAACACCTGCTGCTGTCGGTGTTCCAAGCGGCCTCGTACCTGGGCCGTTCGGAACACGAGATCATGATGCTCATGAACGGTGGCGTGCTGGCGTGCCAGTGGTACGGCGGCGAACGCCGGGTGAGCTTCAAGGATCTGGAAATCTACCGTGCCCGCGATCTTCGTGATGAAGCGCTGGCCCTGGAAGCGCTGCTGGCCGTTGCTGAGCTGATCGAGCGGGAATCCGCTATCCGCGCAGCCTGACTTGCGGCGCTGTTTTTGACTATGTACTATAGTCCATAGTTCAATAAATCGGTAGTGGAGTGGTTCATGGCGAAGAAATCGGATGCTTCCGCGACTGCGATGGAGCCAATGCCCACCCTGGAAGCCTTCCGTGAGGCCATTCAGCACGTCCTCGTGAAGGAAGGTGCGCCGGAGTTGGTCGCGAAAGCGCTGCTGGAGTCCGAGGATCGCTACATCCGCAATATGCTCGACTGTTGGGGCGAGAATGGCCGAACATCCAGCTTGGTACTGGATGTGGCGGCGGAAATCGGGGTCCGTGAATCTGGCGACAAGTCGTCGAAGTGGGTTCTCGTCGAAGAGGACATGCTGGTGCTGGAAATCAGCGAGCAGATCGGTGAGTGCCTGGATGGACTCGTCGCGCTTGGCCTACACGGCGATACCCGGCACAAAGTCGCCAAGGTGATGATGGCGCGAGGCATCGAGAGCGTGTTCCCTCTCTTGGTAGCGAAAGGGCCGGTCAGGCTTCGGTGAGCGGCGCCTGGAGCCTCAGCCTGGCTTCCAGGGGAAGGTATCGCGTGGTTGCCAAGGGCGGCCCGCTCGGGCCATCAACGCCGCGAGCGCCCGAGCCGTAAAACGGCCGGAGTTGGCGCAGAGAATGGGGGCGCCGGGTAGCGGGAAGGTCAGCAGCAGGCCCTGATCGGTCCAAGACACCCGGGCATCCGACTGCCACAGGTAGTGCAAGCAGGCCACCGCGTCGTCCTGGTCCAGCATCTGAGTGAAGACCAGGTACGCGAAGTCGTCCAGCAGGATATCGCAGACACCCAATATGGCTTCACGGTGCGGTGAGGCGGCAAGCTGGGGAAGCCACGCCCACAGCGCCTCGCCGAAGTGCCAGACCGCATCAGCCCGCTCCGCGGCCTCAATCGCCTCCCAGAAGGCGTCGTCGAAGGCGTCGTCGGTCTGCGGATGTTCAATCACGGAGAAAGGGTGCCCGCGCGTGTGCAGGCAGATCTACGGCAAGCCGTGTCTTCTGCTTGCGCGTCCAGAAGCACCGCATATTCGGAAGCACCATGGCCGGGTTGCGTTCCGTGGCCAGCGCCGCTACCAGCTGACGATAGTCCTGCAGGAGGCCAAGGACTTCTCCGGGGCCACCCATCGACGCGACGAGGGCATCGAGGGCGTGCTGCGGGGTGGTAGTGGGGTCACCGGAGGCAGTCATGGTGTCGAGCGTCCTTCGCGGTCCGATTGCGGCATGCGCCAGAAGCGTACATGATTCGACGTATAGCCTAAAGTGACTTTTACCAAACCAGGTGCTCCCATGCCCAAGCGTCGCGGGATGTCCACAGAGTTGAGCGAGTTGTTGGCAGCCTGGCGTGAGGCTCATTGGCCTCCGGCGGGCCCGCCGGGAATGAAGCTTATCCGGCCGGGACTCCCGATCTACGAAGGCACGCACGCCCAGTTGACCTCTCTCTCGCACTCGCTGAGCGAGGTCATGCTCAAACTGCAATCCCACATCGAGGACGTCTGCGACGGCCGAGTGCCGCGCTGGATGGCGATTCCCAAGCTGGTGTTTCAGGTCGAGCGCCTGAACCTCGTGCAGGCGCCAGCCAAGGCGTCGAAGCGGGTTTCGGACATGGTGCGACTTCGTGCTACATGCGGTGAATTTCCCCTCGCCGATCAGGCACGCCTGGCCGAGTGGTTCGCTGCGCATCCTGGCCAGGAACTGGTCGCGCATTGGATCTTCAAGGATCTCCGGGCATTCGTGCACGTGCCCGGCCAGCCGGGACGCCGCTTGCGTTTCTATGAGTCTGGGCTGGCGGTAGCGCCGCCGCCGGGCGTGAATCTGGTTGTGCAAGACCACCGTGGTGTGATTCGTGGCGCGCGCAATGATGCCTTTTCTGACCCCTTGGCACAAAGCAGCCGCGGCTGGCGCGTGTTCGTACCTCTGAGGTCAAAGAAACCGCGCCAGTAAGCCGTTTAAGTCAGAAAAAGCCCCGTTTTGGCCACGGCCGAAGCGGGGCTTTTTTATGGTCAGAAGCGTGTCGTTATGGGTATCTAAAACGCGTCTTTATCGGCATTTTGTGCCTGATAGTCAAAAAACATTGACGATGCAAAATGTGTCATGCAAACATATCCATGGTAAAGTGAAGCCGTTTTAGAGACATGCCAACATGACGCACCTTTGTAGGGGTCGAGTGATGAGTGAACGAGGTCAACGGGGTTGGGCACGATGTGGCATGGCCGTGCTGGCCGGATGGTTGGTCGCCACGGGCGCATGGGCCCAACAGGCACGCGGCGGCAATGACGTCCCCGAGGAGCAGGGTGGCTTCGTGGTGATCGAGGATTCGACGACGCCCCCGCCACCGCCGAAGCCGCTCACTCTCCCGGCGACCACGACGCCGTTGGCGGGGGCACAGGGCAATGCGCCCCCCTACAAGCCCGGTTCTGCGGTGTACGAGATTCCCTGGGCCAAGCATGGTTCGGCCTCGACCGGGCCCAAGGCGGCGCCCGCGGCCACGCGCAATGCGGCGGCATCCTCACCGGTGTTGGGCAAGATTGGGCCCAAGCATGAGCCAACGCCTTTGTCGCGGCCGAAGCCTGTTGAATTGCCTCCTCCCACGTGGCAGGCCCGGATTGGCAGCACCTTGCGCGAGTCGATGCAAACGTGGGCAACGCAAGCGGGGTGGACATTGCGCTGGGAAGCTTCGGGTATCGACTACCCCATTGTCGCACCGCTCCATTTCACCGGAACCTACGTCAGCGCCGTCAGTTCGCTCATCTCGGCCTATGCGCATGCGGATCGCCCTTTGTGGGTGTGCCTCTACACACAGCAGCACCTGACACGCGTCACCGACACGTCGTGTCGCGGCGCCGGTGTCGCGCCGTGACGCCCTCTTTCCACAGCGCGCTGGCCTATCGGATGCGCGCCATCGCACTCATCCGGCGTTGCCCGTTATCGGCATGCCTCCCTTATACAGCCCCGGTATCCACCCAGGAGAAGCAGCCGTGACCCTTCGTCAAATTCTCCCGCTCGCTGCGGTGCTTACGACGTTGGCCGGCTGCGGCAGCTTCGACAACATCCGGCACAGTGATCGCCAGACGGATCGCTCCATCGTCGACGCCAACCGCGCCGCCGAAGCGATGCGCGGCGTACAAAACCAACCGGCGAACATGGCGTCCGTGATCTCCGACCAGCAGTACGTCGACACGACGCCCTTGGTGCTCAGTCGGGCTACCCAATTGCAGAGCAAGTGTGACATCACCTATTCGCCAGCCAAGGGCATGACCTTGCTCGAAACCGGGCAACTGATCAGCAAGCTGTGCGGGCTGGAGGTGCGCGTGACTCCGGATGCTATCGGAATGGGCGCCACGGGCGAAGTCGGCGGCGCCAGTCCGTCGCCGAGCGGCCCTCAAAACATCCCGCTGCCACCTGGTGTGAGCCTGCCACCCGGGCCAGGTGGCGTTGTCACAACGCCCTTGGGTGGTAGTCGCAACCTTGCCGATCAGTTGGTCGATATTCGCTACGCCGGCCCGTTGCCTGGCTTCCTCGATGCACTCACCGCCCGTTTCGGGCTGTCGTGGCGCGTTGATCGCGGCGCCGTGGTGGTCTACCGCACCGAGACGAAGGTCTTCCACATCTACAACATGCCCAAAGCGTTGGACATGAGTAGCGTCTTTTCTTCGGGCACCACGACTAGCGCCGGTGTTAGTGGTGGAGCAGGTGGCAGCACCGGCGGCAGCTCGGGCGGCTCCGGCGGTGTAGGCGGCAGCACCGGGAGCATGCAGACCACATCGGTTGGGCTCAAGACCGATCCCGTGAAAGACCTGGAGGCCGCGGTGAAGGCGATGACGACGGCCGGTAGCGGCCAGTCGTTCTACAGCGTGTCGAACGGCACGCTCATCGTGACCGACACGCCGGAAGTGCTCGATCGTGTGGGCACCTACATTGACTCTCTGAACAAGACCTACTCCAAGCAGGTTTTGGTGAACGTGCAGCTCCTGTCGGTCACGGTCAACAACACCGACAGCTACGGCCTGGACTGGACGGCCGTCTATAAGGACATGTCGAAGAACTTCGGCTTCACACTCGCGAACTCTTATACCGCCGCCAACGGAGCGGTGAGCGGCGCGATCAACATTCTTTCGGGTAGCTCGCACTGGAGTGGTAGCCAAGCTCTCATCAGTGCGCTTGCTTCGCAGGGCAAAGTACGAGTGCTTACCGAGCCCAGCGTCGTGGCTCGCAACCTGACGCCAGCACCGATCCAAGTGGCACACCAGACCGGCTTTATCGCCCAGTCATCGAACACGATCACCGGTGGCAACGGTGGGTTCTCCCAGTCGTCGTTGACGCCGGGCACGGTCACGACCGGCTTCAATATGTGGGCGATGCCCATGGTTTACCCGGACAACAAGACCTTGGAGTTGTCTTTGTCGGTGAATCTCTCCGAGCTGGTGAACATCCTTCGCAAAGAGTCGGGTGACTCGGCCATCGAAGTACCTGAGATCGACAACAAGATGTTCTCTCCCGATGTGACGCTGCGCTCAGGGGACACCGCGGTGATCGCAAGCTTCAAGCAGGAGTCCATGGACAACGAACGGCGTGGCACGGGCTCGCCGCGCAACTGGTTGTTTGGTGGTGGCATCACGGGGACGCGAAAGACGACGTATATCGTCATCGTCGTCACGCCAGTCGTGCTCGCCAGCAAGCTGCCGGCCGCGGCATTGAGCATGGACTGATGGCGACCGTAACGTACAAACAGGAGGAAATCACGATCCTTGCCGTCAACGGCAAGAGCTTCGTGAGTGGACTTCTGTGGAAGCCCTTGCGCAGTGCGCGCAAGTACATGGCCGAAGCTCGCGACATTGGTAAGCGAGAAGGCATGGAGATGGTGGCGATCCGGCGCGGCAAGGTGCTGCAAGCCGGCTTTGCGCCCAAGCACAAGGGTCGCAAAAGGCAGGACAGTAAGCAGGCCAACATGCGCAGCATGTACAGCCTGGCGGCGGCACTGGCCGGATCGCTTGGCGAAGACTGGATTGCGGCTTTCTCACTCGGCGACGGCAACTTTGCCTTTATTGCCGTACACAAGGGCGGCATCCTGCCCGGCCGCGACATGGTGGGTGATCAGGAACAGGTCGAGTCGCTGCTGCGCGAGACTTACTCCGACATCAAAGGCACCAACGTCGAGCCGGTCGTCATCGCACCGAGTGCGTGGGGTTTCGGCGGTGAAGAGAAGACCCTCGAAGCCCTCCTCACACCCAAGGCGCTGAAACCGGAACACCGGCTCAAGCCGCTGACGCTCGGCCTCACGACTTCCGAGATCGCTGCCATCGCGACGCTGGTCGGCCTGGTCGTCGTCGTGGGCGTGGGCGGTGCGTGGTGGTGGAAGCAACAACGCGAGAAAGAGGCCGAGCAACAGCGGCTCGCACAGCAACAGAACATGCAAGCTGCACAGGCAGCGGCGCGAAGCAACGCGGTTGCCGCGTTGGTGAGGCCGTGGCAGGGCACGCCCCTCGCCGACGACTTCCTCACCGCCTGCGCGGCGGTCTGGAGCCATGTCGAGCTGGATATAGGCGGTTGGACGTTCGACAACGGGCGATGCCTGCTGGGCCAGGGGAGCACACGCACGCAAGATGTCGTTTTCGCCACGTATCACCGCAACGGCTCTACGAGCGTGGCGATCTTCGAAGCCGCTGCTGCGGCGCTGGGCGCCAAAGCCAGTATCTTCGATGCCGGCGAAACCGGGACGGTGACACTACGGCTGCAGGTGCCTTCATCGCCCCAGAATATCGGCGAAAAGGACCTGCCGACGATAGATGCTCAGCTGCAGGCGCTGGTGACGCGTATCCAGTCGGTTCCTTCGGGCATCGCGTCCTACACGGTCCAGCCCAAACCATGGGTCAAACCCGCGAACCAGCCCGATGCCGTCGGGCCGGACTGGACGACCAACACGCTTGACATCAAGACCACGCTTGCACCTCAGCAGTTGCTCGAAGGCATGCCCAGCAGCGGGATGCGCTTCTACGAAATCGCGGTCTCGATCGACAAGAACGCGAACCTCCATTGGCACCTCTCAGGGGAAATGTATGGCCGGTAAGTGCTCCACGGTTCTGTTGGCAGCAGGTGCTGCGCTTCTGGCGTCGCTATGCGCCGCCGCTGGCGTGCATGCGCAATCCACCACGGTGGGCGAGCTATCAACGATCAACAGTACGAATATCCTCAAGACCGCCCAGCTCGCCGGTGCTCAGCTTGATACAAAGCTGCAAAAGGAGCACGCGGATGCAGGCGCGTCGTCTTCAACCAGCCCAAGCGGATTGACCTCTGCCTCCTCATCGGTGACCAGTCGCCGCGCAACCCAGGATGACCCCACGCCGGTTGTGAAGGGGGTCTTCGGCGCCAATGGCGCACTCTACGCGACATTCCTCTATGCGGACGGCTCCACGGTCGACGCCAAGCAGGGTGGGTCGATCCCCGGCGGCTACACCGTGGCCAGCCTGGACGCTGAACACGTCGCGCTGCGCCGAGGCGGCAAGACGATCGACGTTGGCTTCTCGTCGTCGGCGCCCATGGTGCGCACCGAGGCACAGCCCAACCCTTATGCGGGTGGCGTGATGAGCATGCCCATGATGCCGCCGATGCCGGCGGCGCCATCGCCTTCGCTGCAGCAGTGAGGTTGCACCGGCCGTGAACGCCTTGATCCGCCCATCGGACGCAGAGCACCCGCCCCATGCGCTTACCGCGCAAGGCGAGCAGTACGAGGTTTCGCCCGAACTGCGGGAAATGCTGTGCTACCTGGACACAGGCGAGCTGCTCATCGTGCAAGGCTGCGCGATGGACCCCCACGTCCTCGCTTTTCGTGACGACCTGCGGCGCAAGGGGCTCACCCCTCAAGCTCGGGGTTGCTCGCTTGCGGAAGTGCGTGAGCACTATGCACGGAGCCCTTCAGTCATTAGCCGGGTCACCAGCGTTGCCGACGGACGGCGAGAGAGTGCGACCCAGCACAAAGTGATGGAGGTGTTCACTGGCGCCGTCCGCGAGAATGCAAGCGATGTGCATTTCTTCGACGATGAGGATGTTTGCCGCATCCGCATCCGTGTGAATGGACTATTGGAGGATTTCACGCCGCTGCCCGCCGTACCGGCGCACATCGGCCTGGAAATGCGTGCCGCCATCTACCAAGGCATGTGCGACGTCGCCGATTCGACGTTCAAGCCGCACCAGCCGCAGGACGCCCGCCTCAAGGAGTCGATCGTCCGCTCGATCAATCTTTACGGCGCTCGCGTAGCGACCCGGCCGCTGGATAAGGGCCAGATGATGGTCTGCCGCCTTCTGCACCGGAAGGCCGGAGAACAGTGGACGTTGGAGAGGCTGGGCTACCTGCCTGAGCAGGCGGCATTGATCTCGGCGATGACCGAAAACAAGCACGGCATCCACATTTTCTCGGGCGCGACGGGTTCGGGTAAGAGCACCTCGTTAGAGGTGTTGATTACCCGCCTGATCCGCCATTTCCAGCATCAGATCCACGTCCTGACACTGGAGAACCCGCCCGAGTACAAGATTGCTGGTGCACGGCAGACGCCGGTGATCGGCGACGACTGGGCGGGCGGCATCAAGAATGCGATGCGCCTTGACCCGGACGTCATCATGGTCGGTGAAATGCGCGACTTTACATCTGCACAGGCCGGTTTCCAGGCGGCACTGACCGGTCACGGCGTTTGGACGACGCTGCACGCGAACGATCCATTCGCGATCCTGCAGCGCCTCGATGACCTCGAACTCGACCCCGGCTTGTACGCCGATGCCTCGCTCGTCCGCGGGCTGATCTACCAATCGCTCGTGCCGATTCTGTGCGATCACTGCAAGGTGCCGTTTCGCGAAAAAGCCGCGAAGCTTCCAGCTCCGCTGGTTGAGCGTGTGCGCCACTACTGCGAGGGCGGCGATACCGTCTATGCCATCAACGAGTCGGGCTGCGAGCACTGCCGTAAGGGCCTCAAGGGGCGCAGCGTTGTCGCCGAGGTGGTCAGCCCGACACAGGACTTGCTGGACGCTTTTCGGGCCAAGGGCAAAGCCGCCGCGCGAGCGGCCTGGTTGGCTAACCAGCATGGCATCACACGGGCCGCTCACGTCACAAAGCTGATCCGTGATGGCCTGGTCGATCCCGTGCATGGCGAGTCGATGGTGTGCCGCCTCGACTACGACGACATCCTCTTGAGCACCCACGCATGAGTATTGCCGATAGCTTCAACCGCATGTCGGTGTCCAGCCGCACCCGAGCCGAGATCTACAACGTGCTCGGCTCGCTGCTGGACAACGGTGCCTTGCTTTCCGATTCGCTCGACAAGCTCTACGCGATCTACAGCGACGAAGGGCGCAAGCCGACCCGCGCGACCGCCGCGATGCTCTACGAAGTAAAGGGCATGGTCGCCGATGGCAAGACCTTCGCACAAGCGATCGAGCCGTGGGTTTCCGGCGAGGAGGCTGCCTTGATTGCCGCGGGTGAGCGCACGGGCAACCTTCGCGCTGCGTTCAATGATGCGCTTTACCTCATCAGCATTCGCAAGCGCATCTGGGGCGCCGTTGCCGGCGGCGTCGTCTATCCGGTCATCCTTGCCATCGCTTTGATCGTTATGCTCAAGATCATCGCCTACAAGGTGATTCCGGCACTGGCCAAAACCAGCCCAGCCGAAACGTGGGAAGGGGCGGGGCACCTCACTTACCTCATGTCCTATTTTGTCCAGCACTATGGGCTGACTTCGCTGGTCGTGCTCTTGGTGCTCTTGGTCGTGGTCATCGTTAGCCTGCCGACCAAGACCGGCACGATGCGGTACTACCTCGACAAGGTGCCGCCGTGGTCGATCTACCGGCGCATCAATGGCGGCCTGTTCATGCTGGCCCTGGCGGTGCTGATCCGCTCGGGCGTGAAGCAAGCCGAAGCCTTGGAACTTCTGATCAGCAATGCAAACCGCTACATGCGCGAGCGGCTCGAAGCGGTGATTTACGGCACCACCAAGGGCTTGTTCCTCGGTCAGGCGCTGCTGGAATCCGAGTTCGACTTTCCTGACCGGCGAACCATTCTTCTGCTGACCATTCTCGACAAACTGGACGGCTTCGACTCGGCCCTGCGGCGCTTTGCCGACGACGAGTTGACCAGGGTGCAGCAGCAAGTCGAAGCCTCCATGAAAACGTTCTACGTGGTGATGCTGGCGATCATGGGTTTGATCACGGCCGTCATCACGCTGGGAAGTTTCGCGATCCAAGACTCGATCGGAAACATGTAGTCACTACCATCAACAGGAGACACCATGAGCAAGACGTATTCGTTTGGTCTGCGCAAGTCGCAGAAGGGTGCGACGATCATCGAGATCGTCGTGTTTATCTCCATTGGCCTGATCATTCTCGGCGTCGCAGCCGCGCTGATTGCCAAAGGCATGGGTTCCAGCGATGTCGGCACCGATACCGAGAGCGTGAACCAACTGTTGGTCAACGCGAAGGACGTGCGCGACGTGTCAGGGTACGGCGCAGCGGGCACCGACCTCGTTCCGTCCATGACCGCCGCGAAAGGCATCCCTTCGAACATGACCATCACGGCCGGCAAACCGTACAACCAGTGGAACGGCCTCATCACGATCGTGAGCACGGGTCTGGGCTTCACCCTGACCTCACCGAACATTCCGATGGATGCCTGCATCAAGGAGGCGACCAAGCTCAGCCGACCGGGCACGGTGTCCACCTCGATCAACGGCGGCGCCGCCATCGTGGGCCAGATCACCAACGTCCAAGCCACCGCGCAATGCACCAGCGCGACAGCGAACACGCTGGCCTTCACCTCCGCGAACTGATCTCCATGACCCAGGCAGCCACCCGCCTTCGCGATGTTCCCTTTGTGGATCTCTACATCGGGCCGGACTACGCCGACCTGAAAGGCATGCCGGGCGCGCAAGCGCCTCGCGTGCCGCTTCCAGGCGAACTCGCGGAGGAGGTGGCCGAGCTGCGTGCGGTCTGCATGCAGCAGTTTGAGGACACGCAGGAGCCGGAGTTTTCGCATGTTCACGATGATGTGCTGTACCGCGTCACCGTGATGAACAACTTGCATGCCCAGGCTGTGCTGTTCATGCGCCGCATGGCGGCGGAGATCCGCGATTTCGAACGCCTGGGGCTTTCCAAGGCGTTCGTGAAGTGGATCATGGAGCCACAGCGACCGGGCCTCATCCTCGTGGCTGGCGATCTTGGCGGCGGCAAGACTACAACGGCCGCTTCGCTCCTGGCTGCTCGTCTGCGGCTTCATGGTGGACTGGCGCTGGCGATCGAAGATCCCCCGGAAACCAAGCTTGACGGGCTGCACGGGGAGGGTCGGTGTATCCAGATTCCCGCATCCCGACGCTTCGGCAACTACCGTGAACAACTCCGCCGCGCAATGCGCACCGGCGTGGGCACGCTCCTGATTGGCGAGATTCGCGATCAGGACACGGCCACCGAAGCGATCAAGCACAGCAACAACGGCTTGTGTGTGATTTCGACGGTGCACGCCGCCAACCTGCCGGACGCGATCTCTCGCACGCTCTCCTACGCGGAGGGTGCGGAGCTGACGCAGCCGCGCGACCTGCTCGCTGCAGGGCTTGCCGCTGTCATCTACCAGCAACTCGAAAGGGTACCGTCCGGCAATGCCATGGTCGTACGCGCGAGCTTCAAGACCCTCGCGGTCAGTACCCAGGATGCCACGAGCATCCGCAGCAAGATCCGCGAGGAGCGTTTGTACCAGATCACCCAAGACATCGAGAGCCAGGCGGGGAGGGCGGCGTGGGCATGACCAAGTTCAAGAGCCAGCAGCGAGGCATGACGCTGATTGAGGTCATCGTTGCCATATCCATCGGCCTGATCTTGATGGCCTTGGTCGCGTCCGGCTTCTCTATGTACCAGACCTACCAGACGAACTCGATCACCGCCGAGTGGCTGAAGACCTGGCAGGCCGGTGCGCAACAGTGGATCAACGACAACTCGGCCTCACTGGTGGCGACCGCGTCCGCCACGCCGTCGACCAGGCCCATCGCCACCGGACCCGCACCCAACGTCGTGACCAGCAACAGCGGAATCAGCGGCGCAACGATCTGCGATGACAGTTCGTTGAGGAAGCTCACGAAGCCGAGCACGATGATGGTCTTGGAAACGGTTGACCTCATCGGTCGTCTTCAGCGAACCGGATGCGGTTCCGTACGTCCCCATCTTCCGGGTTAGAAGCAGTCCGTGGCTTATCGGGTCGGCCGTCATGCATGGTTGGAGTCCGCAAGGGTGAGCGTTAGCGGCTCACCGGACTGCTGTGGCCGTCGCACCGTCCATCCCAACCGTTCGCAAAGACGACTGATCAAGCTCAACCCAAAGCCATTGTCGGACCGCCGTTGGTCAATCCTCGCGTTCGTCATCTCACCAACCTGCGGCCATGGGCTCAGCTCGATGCCCGTGGATGCGATGACTATGGACACCACGGCCCCGTCCGAGAGCTCGCCCGCTCGGCGTAGCAATTGCCCAAACACCAACGTCACAGCACGTTGGGGCGCCAACACGGTGATGCTTGCATCGCCGTGCAGTTGCACGGGTGTCGATGGAGGCATCGTCTGTGCGTCGACGAGGCGCTGCCATGTGGCACGCACAGGAATGGGTTCGGCAACGATCGCCACCTCCGTCTCGTGACGGGCCAGGTAAAGCAGCGTATCGAGCAGATCCGTCAATTCGGCGGTACGTCGACGCACGCGCTGGATGGCGCGCTGACCGGAAGGACCTACCGTGGCGTCTTCTGCGAGCAGATCGACGCTGGCCTGGATCACCGACAGCGGTGAACGCAATTCATGGCTGGTGTCGGCGGTAAACTCCCGTTCGCGCGTCAGGAACGCATCCAGGCGTGCCTGGTAGTGCTCGAAGGCGACCGCCAGCGCACCGACCTCGTCATTGGCGAAGTGGGTGCGAAGGCGATCGTCGCGGCGGGGCGGCGCCGATGCTTCGACCCATTGCGCCAGTCGCTGAACCGGTGCAATCAACCGCCCGGCCAAGAGCAGGCCCAGCGCGCCGGAGACCAGCGTACCTATGAGGATGACACCGGCCATCAACCAACGCAGAAACGTTTCGCGCTGGGCGATGTCGCTCAGATCGATGACGAAGTACAACCGCTGGGTGCCGTCGTCGGAGACGGCGACATACGTCTCCCGATCCCCTTCGCGATCCAGTATGTGTGTCCCCGGTGGCAGGGCGGCCATTTCCGCGGGCACATCATGGCGGTCGCTCGCCCGACTCACATACGCATAGATCCGCTGGGAGGCTGGCAGGGGTGTACTTGGTTGAGTGTGGAGGTGCGCGATGAGGTTGCTGGTTTCGACCTGCAGCAACTCCGTCATCAGGATGCGTTCGAAGTCGGCCATGGAGGTCAACGCCACAGCGGCGAACAAGCTCGACAGCACCACCCCGAAGGCGAGGAACGCCAAGACAATCCGGGTGCGGAGCGTGAATCTAAGGCGCATCGTCATCCGCCAAACGGTAGCCGATCCCGTGCACGCTATGCAGCAGCGGCTTGTCGAACGGCTTGTCGATGGCCTGGCGCAGGGCATGCAGGTGTGTGCGCATGGCATTGGCGTCGCCCACTGCCTCGCCCCATAGTGCCCGGGCCAGGTCGGCGTGGCTGACCACGAGCGGCGAACGACGCATCAAAACCTCCAGCAAGCGCAGGCCTGCACGGGATACCGAGACGGAAACACCTTGGCGCCTGACCCGAAAACGGGCGGCATCGTATTCGAGATCGGCGACCCGCAAGGGCGCGCCAAGGGGGGGCTGCACGCGCCGATGCAGAGCATGCAGCCGCGCCACCAGTTCCTTCATGGCGAACGGTTTGACCAGATAATCGTCCGCACCCTCGGCGAAACCGCGCAGCTTGTCGTCCAGCGTCTCGCGAGCGGTCAGCATCAACACCGGCACATCGTGCTGGGCGGCGCGAAGCTGGCGGCAGACCTCCAGACCATCCAGCCGCGGTAGCCCCAGATCCAGCACGATCAGATCGTGCGTGCCCGTCAACGCCAAGCGCAGCCCGGTCATACCGTCGAAAGCATGATCCACCGCGAAGCCATGCAGCTCCAGGTAATCCCACAGAGTGGTTGCCAAGTCACGGTTATCTTCGACAAGCAGCACACGCAACATGGCCGCTAAGCCTCCGCGGGGTGGGTGTCGCCCGGCGTATCGCGCTGGAAACGACCGTAACGCAGGGCCAGCGTGGGCAGCACCAGCAGATTGAGCGCGGTGCTGGTGACCAATCCGCCGAGAATGACCAGCGCCATCGGCCCCTCGATCTCGCGACCCGGAGCGCCACTGCCGATCGCCAGCGGCAACAGCCCCAAGGCCGTGACCAGCGCGGTCATCAAGATGGGCGACAGGCGTTCTTGCGCACCGCGCAGGGCAGCCTCCGGTCCCCATGTCATGCCTTCGACATTGACCAGATGATCGTAGTGCGACAAGAGCATGATCGAGTTGCGCAGGGTAATGCCAAACAAGGTGACGAAACCCACCATCGAGCCGATGGAAAGGCCGCCGCCGGTGGCGAACACCGCCAGTACCCCACCGACCAGCGCGAACGGCAGATTGACCAGCACCAGCAACAAACTGCGCGTGCTGCCGAGCACCATGAACAACAACAAGATGATGGCAACACCGGCGATCAGCGAATTGATCAGCAGATCATGCGTGGACTGGCTCTGCGCCGCAGCCGCACCGCCAAACTCCACGTAGCTGCCGGGCGGCAGCGCGACCTTGGCGGCAATCTGCTGTTGGGCGGCGGCGACAAAAGCCGAGACGTTGCCCCCGCTCACGTTGGCGGTCACGGTCTGCACGCGCCGGGCACCATCATGCAAGACGACGTAGCGCCCCGCATCCTCATAGACGTCGGCCAGTTCTTTCAGTGGGACATACGTGCCGGCGGCGTTGCGAATCGGCAAGGCACCCACTTCGGCCACCTTGCCACGTTGTTGGGGCGCGAGGATGACCGAGACATTGAACACGCGGTTCCCGTCGTAGACCTGGCCGACCTGATCGCCTTGGTAGGCGGTGCGGATGGCGTCGAGCACCGTCACCGCATCGAATCCCCAATGCGCCAGCGCTTGCTTGCGCAAGCGTACGACCAACTGCGGCGTACCCGGCGGTGACTGCACTTGGACATCCGCCGCGCCGGGCAGCTGCGCCAGAATCTTCGCGACGTCCGCCGCCTTGGCGTCGAGCGTGTCCAGATCGTTGCCGTAGATATTGACCGCCACGGCGGCGGTAAAGCCCGACAGGGTTTCTTCGACACGCTCGGTCAGGAAGGTCTTGACCGCGAAGTTGACGCCGGGAAATGGTGCCAGCGCCTTGCGAATATCCGAGACAGCCGCTTCTGCCGCATCACCGCTGAGAGGTTTGAGATCGACGTTGAACTCGCTGTATTGCGTGCCCCACGTGTCGTCGGCCTTTTCGGCACGCCCGGCATTTTGCGACACCGAACGGACGAAGGGCAGCTTCAGCAGTGCGGCGGTCACATGGTTGCCGATGCGTATCGACTCCTGCAGCGAGGTCCCCGGCACCGCCGACATGTGCACGATGAAATGGCCTTCGCGCAATTCCGGCAGAAAGCTGCCTCCGAAGAACGGCAGCGCCGCCACCGCCATCAACGTCACCACTACGACCACCGTCATGACCACGCGATAGCTGGTCTCCACACGCAACAGCATGCCGCGATAACGATCCTTGGTCCAACGCACCAACGGCGCTTCGCTTTCCGGCAAGGGGCGGTTGGCCAGCAGCAAGTAGCACAAGGCGGGGGTGACCGTCATGGCGACCAGGAGCGAGGCCAGCGTCGCCAATACATAGGCAATGCCCAAGGGCGCGAACAGGCGCCCTGCGATGCCTGACATGGTCAGCACGGGAATGAACACCAACGCGATCGCCAGCGTCGCGTAGACCACCGCGCTGCGCACTTCCAGCGAAGCGTCCAGCAGCACCGTGAAGACGGCGCGGGGTACCTCGGCATGCCGATTCTCGCGCAGCCGGCGGTAGATGTTCTCCACCACGATCACCGCATCGTCCACCAGCAAACCGATGGCGATGGCCAGGCCGCCCAAGGTCATGGTGTTGAGGCTGAAGCCGAAATATTCCAATACCGTCACGGCGGCGAGCAACGACAACGGGATCGCCACCAGCGAGATCGCGGCCGTACGCAGGTTGTACAGGAACAGCATCAGCACGATCACGACGAGCACGCCGCCGATCATCAGCGAAGATTTGATGTTGCCTGTCGCCGTCGTGATGAAGTTGGCGGGACGAAATAGATCGGCATGCAAGGTGATGCCCTGCGCGGTCAGGCCCGGCTTCATACTGGCCAGCGCTTTTTCGACGCTCTGAGTGACCTCAAGTGTATTGGCACCGTACTGCTCGGAAATCACCAACTGGACGGCCGGATGGCCCATGATCGAGGACGCCCCGATGGGCGGCTCCGGGGCAACGACCACCTGCGCGACGTCACCCAAGGTGACATTTCCACCCGCCTGATGCCGCACGATGGTACCGGCGATTTCCTGCACGGTGAGCGCTTGCCCGGCGCTCTGCAGGACGATGCGCTGATTGGATGTGTCGATGAACCCGGCACCACGCACACCCGTGGCCCGACGCGCCGCCGTCAGGACGTCGTCGACCGCGAGATTGTATTTGAGCAATTGCTCCGGGTGGATCTGGACCTGGTATTCCTTGGTATCGCCCCCGAACACCGCAACCTTTGCGACGCCCGGTACCGCCAGCAACGCCGGTTTCAGCGTCCAGTCGGAGAGCGTGCGCAGCTCCATCAGCGATCGCTTGTCGGAAGTCAGGCCGATATCCAGCACCACACTGGTGGAGGAGGTCAGCGGCGACATCACCGGCACCTGCACGCCTTGCGGCAACTGGGTGGCAAGCGCACCGAGACGCTCCCCGAGATTCTGCCGATCCCGATAGATGTCGCTGCCCGGATTGAAGGTGATGGTGATCACCGACAAGCCCTGGATCGATTGCGATCGCAGCGCCTGCAGCCCCGGCAGGCCGTTGATCGCGTTCTCGATCGGTTGGGTCGCCAACACCTCCACCTGTTCGGGCGCCAACCCTGGCGCTTCGGTCTGAATCGACACCTGCGGCGGGGCGAATTCCGGAAACACGTCGTATTTGCTACGCGACAGTGTGAGCGTGCCATAGACAATCAGGATGCCCGCCAGCACCAGCACCACACCACGAAACCGCAACGAGAAGCGGACGATCGCCGCCAGCAGCCCCGGCGCGTCCTGCCTCATTGCTTGTCTCCGTCTTCACCTACGGCAATGCGTGACCGCTGCTCTTCCGAGAGCAACAATTGCGCGCCCGTTGCCACAATCGGTTCGCCCCGAGCAAACCCCTGGGCCACGAACCAGCCGCCGTCCACCGGGTTGTCGACCGGTAACGCATGGCGCACGAAACGGTCAGGCTGGTTGCGGCTATAAATCCACGATCGACCCTGCCACCACACAACCGCCGAGCCGGGAATCATCGTGCCTTGTAACGACGTGCCCGAGGGCAGATACGCGGTGACCGCCATGCCCGGCAAGAGACCTTCGGCCGACACGGCATAGAAGAAACTGGCCCCCTGCAGACGGGGATCGGTGCGTGGCGCGGGCGAGATCAAGGTGGCGGCGTGAAAGTCACCATTGACGCTCTGCACGCGCGCTTGGGCAGGGGGCTGGGCGAGTGCGGTGGTCGCCGGCAACACCACCTGGACCAGGACTTGCTGGCGAGTGACCAGACGCGTGAACAGCGGCATATTCGCATCCGCCGCCTTGGCCAAGACGTCGCCCCATTGCTGGCTTGCGGTCTGCTGCGCGGCGGTCAGCGCGGCTTGCGCCGCCCGCCAAGCGGCTTGGTCGGCATGCCATACCGCGGCGGCCGCCTGCAAGACCTTGTCGGAAATATTGCGTTCGTCGCGATGCAACGATTGCAGTCGCTGGTATTCGGCGTGGGAAGCCTGCAGCGCCGCCTCGGCCTTGTCCACCTGGGTTTGGGCGGCGACGTTGGCGTTGCGCAACGCGATCAGATCCGCTACATCCAGCACCGTTCCGAACGTTTGCAGCATCGGACGATGGGCCATGGCCTGTTGCGCGACCACGACGATCCCGCTCTGCTTCTGATCCGCCGTATCCAGCGTGACCGCCGTTTGATCCTGCACCTGCGACACGCGCGACGGCGCCTTCACCGGAGCCTCGCGCTGGGCCTCCGTGGCGCGCTCCTTCTGGCCAGCCAGGAATCCCCAGACCGCCAGAGCCAGCACGATGGCGCCCAGGATGGCCGCGAGAATGGATTTCTTGTTCATGGCTGGGAATCCTGCATGCGGGGCGCGTTTTCAAGGGTGTGAATGTCGGTCGCAAGTGCACCCAAGGGGTGCCGCATGGCATCTTCGAGCGCGCCCAGCGATTGCTGGGCCTGCAGGAGGGTATCGAGACGGGCCAGTTCGGCCGCGGCCAATTCCACCTGGGCGCCGATCAGACTCAACCGATCCGTTTCGCCCGCCTGATACAGCGCCTCGGCTGAGCGCGCCGCTTTGCGTTGGGCCGCCAGCAAGGTATCGGCGGTACCAAGTTTGCCGACAACCTGGCGATAGCCGGCCAGCGCTTGGTCGACTTCGCCGATCGCCTGCGCTTGCACGGCAAGAAAATTGGCGGCCGCCTGCTGGCGATGCGCCTGGGCTTCGGCGATCGGCCCCTGATTGTGGTTGAACAACGGCAGCACCAGCGATAGCCCCAACGACCACTTGGCCTGTGCGGCATCCCACAGAAAACCCGGACCGAGCGTGATGTCGGGATATTGCTTGGCCACTTCGCCTTGCAACGCGGCCTGACTGGCTTCGTAGTCGGCCAGCGCAGCGCGGACATCGGGGCGATCCCGCAGCGCTTGACGTTGCACGTCATGCGACGGCAACGCGCTCAGGGGTGGCATATGCTCGAACGTCGTCATCGACAGCGTGACGCCATGGAGCGCACTCACCGGCAGACCCAACGCCGACGCCAACTGCACCCGGTTTTCAGCAAGACGCTTCTGCGCTTCCTGCAGATTCAAGCTGAGCTGGTTGAGCGTGATGTGCGCCTGGATGAGCTCCGGCTGCGACGCTTCCCCCGTTGCAGTCCGCCGTTCGATCAACCTGACCAGCTCCGCTTGTCGCTCCTGTTGTCGACGCAGCAAGGGCACGGTGGGATACACGCCAAGCAAGCTGCTGCGCACGCGACGGCGGACTTGCCACGCGGTCTCCGCGATATTCAAGCGTGCCGCTTCGGCCAGTTGCTGCGCCTGTCGAATCCGGTCGCCGCGTTTGCCTGCCGTCTCGATCGGTACATTGATTGTTGGGCCCACCGTCCAGGGCGACACGCCAGCAGGGGCATCGACGTTGTATTGATTGGTGAAATCCAACGTCGGATTCGGACGGGCGCCGGCCGTGATCACTGCTGCCTCGGCGGCGCGCCATTTGGCGCGTGCCACATCGAGATCCGGCTGATAGTACAGAGCCACCCAAGTGAGGGAGCGCAGATCCCACGAGGATGGCCCCGTGGTCGGGTGGTACGCGGAGTCGTTTCGCTGCAGAAACGCCTGCAGACTCGGATCGTGCAACGAGCGGTGCTCGAACGCAGTGACGGTGGCGGCCGGTTCAATCGGCCGTGGCCGATAGCTTGCGCAGGCTGTCAAACCGAGTGCCAGGCCGACGACCACGATGCGTGTAACGTGCTTGTTCATGAATCTTCCGCGCAGGAGATCAATCGGTTCTTCACGGGAACGTGCCTGGTGCGACATACGCCTTCGGGCAACTGCCATCACGCATCATCGGTGTCCCCCTCATGGCATCGCCCGTGGGGGTGGTGCCGTTTCGTGTCGGCTGATAATGACACCGGTCGCTTCGCGGCCCAGCTCACGAAACGGCAGCCCCTCGCTCCGCAGTTGTCCCACCAGGTTGTCCGCGACCAGGGCGATCGCATCATTGCTGGAGCGCCAGCGCTGTTCGAACGTGGCGAGGTCGGCGATGTAGCCGTCCGGCCGCGACGCCAAGCCGGGCGTCAGATCATCGGAATTTTGGTCGACCACGGTGATGGGGCGCCCAAGGTAAAACGGCAACCCTCGTAAATACGCATTCACCGTGAATACCTCGGTGTGCGGCCCGAGCTCGGGCTGGATGAGACGAGCGACGGGTGCGGCGGAGCGCATGTCGACGAAGGGCTGCGATGCCACCAGCGAAAGCTGCCATCCGATCAGGGTGGCCAAGGCAAGCCCATGAATGGCGGTGCGGCGACGGTCACGATGCAAGGCCCACGTACCCACCATCGCGGCGACCGCCATCAGCAACAAGGCCAACGACACCCCGCTCAACACGTCCTCCAATACCTGTTTCGGAATCGCCGTGCGTGCAGCGAGCATGACCACGATGGCTATCGCAGCGCTGAGGGTCGCCAGAGTGGCGATCAACCAAAAACGGCGCGCCAGGGCCTGCAGCGGCAGAACCGTGGCCGCGCGTCCCAGCAACAGCGCCAAGGCAGGAAACACCGGCAGAATGTAGAACGGTAGCTGGGAATGCGAGGCCGAAAAGAACACGAAGACCACGCTCACCCAGACCAACAGGAAGCGTTGTGCGGGTTGGCTGGCACCGATAGCACGCCACCCGGTCCTGTTCCATGGCAACAGCAACGTCCAGGGAAACATGCCGAGGATCACGACGGGGAGAAAGAACCCAAAGACCTTGGAGCGACCGTCGGCCGAGGTCAAGAACCGCGTGAAATGCTCCCGGATGAAGAAATAGTCGAAGAAATCCGGATGCAGGCGGCATATCAAAATGAACCACGGCGCGCACAGCACCAGCAGCACCAGTACACCGGGCACGAGGGACACGCGCCGCAGTACCCCCCAGTCACGCTGCCACAGCATGAAGATGCCCAGGATCATGCCGGGAAACACCACGCCGATCAGTCCTTTGGAAAGCACCGCCAGGGCCAGCGCTGCCCACATCAGCAGGTTCAGTCGTGTGCGCAGATGCCGCGCGGTCGGATCGAACTGCGCCACCAGAAAACACGCCATGCCCACCGCGAGAAACGCCGTGACCCCCATATCCAGCGTGTTGATATGCGCGGCGAAAGCGAACAGTAACGAACTTCCGAGTATGGCGGCCGCGTAACCGCCTGCTTCACGACCGAATAGCCGCGCACCGGCCCAGCCGATCGCCACGATCGCCAGCAATCCGGTGAGCGCGCACCACAGGCGTGCGCTCCACGGATGCGCCCCGAAGAGCGCATAGGCGGTCGCGCTGGCCCAGTAATGCAAGGGCGGCTTATCGAAGAAGTTGAAACCATCCAGGCGGGGCGTGATCCAGTCGCCGCGGGTCAACATCTCGTAGGCGACTTCTGCATACCGCCCTTCATCCGGTTCGCCAAGCGAGCGGCCTGCCAGTCCGTAAAACCAGGCCGCGAGCCACCCGATCCCCAGCAACAAGGCGGCCCCGCTGAATCGCGCGTACCAGGCACCCGCGGTGCGAGCGTCATTTTGAACCGTGTGCTTGACGCTCATCGAGGATCCTTGATGGGGAGCGATGCGGCGACCACCGATGGCGGTGTGTCGGTGCCGCGTGGCGAGGGCATCGCCAGCACCTGACACGCCGCCTCGATCAGATAGATCGGCCGCTGTTTGACTTCCGCGTATACACGGCCGAGATATTCGCCGAGCACGCCCAATGCCAGCAGTTGCAGACCGCCCAGCACCAGAACCACCACCATCAGTGAGGGATAACCCTTGACCGGATCACCCCACAGCACCGCCTTGATAAAGACCCCTGCGCCATAGCTGAAGGCGCACACCGACGTCGCAACACCCACGGCCGTGGCCAGTCGCAGCGGCAGAATGGAAAACGACGTGATGCCTTCCACCGCCAGATTGAACAGCCGCCAGTAGTTCCATTTGGTGCGACCTGCTTGGCGAGGGCTGCGCTGGTACATCACCGCCGTATGGGGATAGCCGATCCAGCCGAACAGGCCCTTCATGAAACGTTGGCGCTCACGCAACTGGCGCAGCGCGGCCACCGCACGCGCCGACATCAGGCGGAAATCACCAGTATCGTGCGGCACGTTGAACGCCGCCATGCGCGCCATCAAACGGTAGAAGAGATGTGCCGTCGCTCGCTTGAACCAGCTCTCGCCTTCACGGTGTTCGCGAGTGGCGTAAACCACGTCGTAGCCAGCGCGCCAGCGCGCCAGCAGTTCAGGAATAAGTTCGGGCGGATCTTGCAGATCGGCATCAATGATGACGATGGCATCGGCCTCATCCGTCACGGCGTCGAGACCCGCGGTCAGTGCGGCTTCCTTGCCGAAGTTGCGGCTCAAGCGCAGCGCGCCGATGCGCGGGTCTTGGCCCATCAGCCGGTTGAGTACGAGCCATGTGCCATCGCGACTTCCGTCATCGACATAGATCACCCGCGCATCGAGCGCCATCCCATCGAGCACGCCGACAAGACGCGCATGAAACAGGGGGAGCACTTCCGCTTCGTTGTACGCGGGCACCACAACGGTGAGACGGACGGATGGGGCCACGAATATCCCTGCGCGCTATGACATCGTCGGCACAGTAATGAGCAACCCGCGCGTCCCCACTCAACGACTTCTCAATTATTCGTTAAGCGTGCTCTGGACAATTGAATCTGAAACGACCGGCCAGCGGGTCGTGTGGACGACGACGATTGACTGATCGCCTGGCACATTCACACCGGGTATCGTCACCACCTCGTTCTTGACTCTATGCTGGCACTGACGAAGCAGCGATAACGAAGCTCCTGGTCGCTGCAAAAGAACAAACTCTCCGGGCAATTTGAATGACGTCGGCCTCTGATTCTCACCGTCTGAACATCCTCACTTCTGAAGAGGTTGAAGACCTGTATGGACTGCCCAAATTTACCGACGACGACCGGAACCTTTACTTCGACCTAAGCCCAGCGGAAAAGGCCGCTGTCGACGCACGCACTCCTGCCGTCGGCCTGTATTTGGCATTGGAGTTGGGCTACTTCAAGGCCAAGCGACAGTTCTTCACCTTCGAGCAGGGCGCCGTGGCCAATGACCTGTGCTACCTGCTCGGGCAGTATTTTCCGGGCCAGACCGTCGAATCGATCAAGGCGCCATCCAGGCCCACGCGCGGTGCCATCCAGCAAACCGTTCTCGACCTATTTGGGTACCGCGTGTGCGACAACGTCGCCAAGACGGAGCTGGAGCAAAAAGCCCAGCGAATCGCAACACTGTCGACCCAACCGCTGTACATCCGGCGTGAGTCACTGCAGCACCTGAGCAACGAACGGATCGTGGCGCTGCAGTACACGACGATGCAGGACATGGTGGGACGGGTGGTGACGCACGAACGCCATCGCGTCACCCGCCTACTCGAACAGGCGATGACCCCAGCGGTCGAGCGAAGTCTCGACGACTTGCTGCGGGCCGACGAACAGATGTATCGGATCAGTGCGCTCAAGCGTGAACCGAAGGACTTCAGCTACAAGGAGCTCAAGCGCGAAGTCGAACGGCGAAAATTCTTCCAGCCGCTGCACGAGTTCGCCCAGAGCTTTCTCGTCGCGGCCGGCTTGTCCAACGAGAGCGGCAAGTACTATGCGTCGCTGGTCAAGTTCTACACGGTCTACAAACTGCAGCGCATGCCCAAGGGCACGACGCGCCTGTACCTGCTCTGTTTCGCTTTCCATCGCTTCCGACAGATCAACGACAACCTCATCGAGGCGTTCATTCATCTGGTCGACCAGTATGAAAAGCAGTCCAAACACGCCGCCGAGGCGGCGATGCAGCAGACGCTGGTGGACGCCAGCGAACACTTGCAGGCGGCGGGCGAGGTGCTTCGCCTGTTCATCGACAAGTCCATCGCCGTCGACAGCCCGTTCGCCACGGTCAAGAAGAAAGCCTTTGAACTGCTAAAGCCGGAGCGCTTCGCTGCAGTGGCCGACTACCTGCGCAACGTCGCTTTCGACAAGACCGCGTTCCAGTGGTCCTACTACACGACGCTGTCGCACCGGTTCAAGCGCAACCTTCGACACATGTTCTGCGAACTGGACTTTGCCGGCCGGGTGGAGGATGCGCCGCTGCTGGATGCGGTAATGTTCCTGCAGGAACTGTTGCGTGCCGGCAAATCGCCGCGACAGACCCCGCCGGCGCTGTTTCCCACAGCGATGATCCCGAAGGGTCTGCAGCGCCACCTCTTTACCGAGGGTGACGGAGCAGGCGATGCGAAGGATCAGGGCAAGCGATTGGAAGTCGATCGCTATGAATTCCTCGTCTATCGACTGTTACGGAACGCCCTGGAAGCCGGAGACCTGTTCGTCAAGGACAGTAATGAGTTCCGTCGCTTCGAAGATGACCTGATCAGCGACACGCGCTGGGAGCAGCGCGAGACCGTTCTACAGGAGGTTGGCGCACCGCTTCTCATGACCCCCATCGAGGACACGCTGAGCACGTTCCGTGAAGCGATAGAAACTCGATTCGCGCAAGTGAACCAGCGCATTACCGACTCCGCCAACAAACACATCAAAGTCACCGGCCGTGCCGAGAGACGACGGTGGAAGCTGATCTACCCGACGGCGGAGGAACCCGTCAGCGGGTCGTTCTATAGCCAGTTGCCCGGCACCGGCATAGCTGACCTGTTGAGATTCGTCACAGGAGCGACGGGCTTCCTGGGGGCCTTTACCCATGTGCTCGACCGCTACGTCAAGCATGCCCCCGATGCCCGTGAAATCCTCGCCTGCGTGGTCGCGCTGGGCACCAACATGGGCCTGTGGAAAATGGCGGAGGTTTCTGGCCTGAGCTTTTCGTCGTTGCAGGGCACCGCGCGCAACTACCTGCGGCTCGAAACGCTACGGGCCGCCAACGATGCCATCACCAATGCCATCGCGACCTTGCCGGCGTTCCACCTGTATGACATCCGCGACGAAATGCATTCCAGCAGCGACGGGCAGCGCATCGAAACCCAGATCGACACCATCAATTCCCGATACTCGCCGAAGTATTTCGGGTTGCAGAAGGGCGTGAGCGCCTATACGTTGGTGGCCAATCACGTGCCGATCAACGCCCGCATCATTGGTACGCACGAGCACGAAAGTCACTATGTGTTCGACCTGTTGTACAACAACACATCCGACATCAAGCCGGAGCGGCATTCAACCGATACGCACGGTACCAACCAGGTCAACTTCTGGATCTTACGCACCTTCGGGTATGGCTTCGCACCGCGCTACCGCGATCTGCACAAAAAGATGCAAACTCTGGTCGCCTTCGAGAATCCTAGTCACTACGTCGACATGCTCATCAAGCCGGCTCGCAAAGTCTACGACGAGCTGATCGTGAAGGAATGGCCCAACATCCAACGCATCATGGCCTCACTGGCACAAAAGGATGTCACTCAGGCCACCATCGTCCGCAAGCTGAGCAGCTATGCTCGCCAGAACCAGACGAAGAAGGCCCTGTGGGAGCTCGACAACGTCTGCCGCACGCTATACATCCTCGATTTCATCGATGACGTGGATTTGCGGCAAAGCGTGCAAAAAGCACTGAACCGAGGGGAGGCGTATCACCGGTTCCGCAAGGCGGTTGCCTACGTCAACGGCGGCAAGTTCCGAGTTCACACCGAAGCCGAGCAGCAGATCTGGAACGAATGCTCGCGCCTGATTGCCAACGCGATCATCTTCTACAACACGGCCCTGCTGTCCAAGGTGTATGCACAGAAGGTGGCCGCTGGCGACCAGGAGGCTATCGCCTTCTTGCGGGGAATATCACCAGTGGCCTGGCAGCACATCAACCTGTTTGGCACATTCGAATTCGACGAAAAGACAGACAAGGTCGATATCGATGCGCTTGCCGCCAGATTCGCCGATCCAGATTACTGGAACAAAGCGTTGAGGGAGATACCGGAAGTACCTCTCGGCTGATTTTACATTTTTGGGGGTTGGGCAAAATTAGCCAAATTGTTGTCGATGGCCCAGCACAGGCAGGCACCGGTGATCGCCAAGGCACCCCAGGGAATGTCGGTGTTCGTCTGACGCTGCCAGGAAAGCAGCACGCTGCCGGCAATGATCGCCAGCATGCCGAGGAATACCCGGCGATCCACATTTTCGCGGAACACCACCCACGCAATGACCGCGGTCAGCACCCCTTCCAGATTGAGCAGCAACGAAGCGGTCGAAGCGGGTGTGCGTGTGAGCCCTACCATGAGAAGGATCGGGCCGAGTACACCGCCCGCCAGCACGGCGCCCGCCAGCCACGGGACATCGCGCCGGATCAACGGCGCTTCGGTCGGCGCCTGGTGGCGTACCTTGCGCAGCAGTATCCACAACGACAGCCCGATGCCTGAACCGGCGTACAGCAATCCCGCCAGCAGCAAAGGCGGAATCGTGCCGATAAGCAACTTGGCCAATGGCGTGCTCAGTCCGAAGAGAACGGCGGCGGCCAGTGCCTGCAGGATGCTTCGTGTTTGATCGGAGTTGGGTTGTTTCATGGTCCCATGATATGGACGATGGTCGATAGATTGGGAAGAGGCGGTGCGCCATATTTGGCAAGCCAACCCCGAGGTGCAGGCCGCGCGGGCGGATATGGACGCGGCCCAGACCCGTGCGCCTTGTCCAAACGGGGGGCCGTCCAGTTGCGGAACCACCCAATGTCCGCTCCAGTGCATGTTCCACACGACCGCGAGATAGCGTGTCTCGTCGATGGGTACCGGATGCAAAATTCCATCATGCAAGCCTCCTGGGCGTCAGGAGGTTGTCTGGCCCATCGGATGATGAGCGTTGCGGCGGATCCGGCACCGTCAGATCGAGCCAGTCCAACGCGATGGTGGCGACTTCAGCGGCAAGCATGGTCCGGGTGTCGATGGCTGTATGGCCCTGTCCGCATGGACCGTATTTTTTCGAGCACGTGGCCTTGAACAGGCCGAGAGTCGGCGTGCCGCTGGCGACGGCCAGGTGCATCACGCCGCAATCCGCGCTGATGAAACCATCCATGTTCGCGATCACCGCGGCAAGGTGGCGCAGGTTGCGCGTGTAGTAACAAGGGAAATCTCCACCAAGCTGGCTTTGGCCATGTTCAGCCACCAGATCCACGATGCGAAGATCCGGTTGTCGGGCCAGCAGCGTGTGGATGAACTGCATCCACCAATCTGTGTCGTAACGTTTGTCGTCCGTGGCGTTGGCGAATATGCCGACGACAGCTGGGCCGACGACAGCTGACGTGCCATGCGATCGCTCCGTTTCGCCGAGGATTGCTGCCAGCGTCTGCCGGGCTTGCGTCATTTCAGCGTCCGATATCCGCAGATTGAGCGACGGAAAAGCTTGCCGGACCGCTCCCGCATACGCAGCGCGCAGCAGGAATACGCTGCGATGCGCCTGATGTTCTGGGCAAGGCATGGCGCGCAATGCCGCATGCCTGCTTCCATGCTCGTCCGGATATCCCAGCTTGAAACGTGCCCTGACGATGGCCAACAGCAAACGGCCGGACTGCGAGCCATAGCTGGCATCGATGGCCAGATCGTAGGTGTTGCCTCGTAGTTGTCGGAGCAAACGGGCGGTCGACCACAGATGCCGCGCGATTTTTCGCGGTAGCGAATAGATCGCACGAACCTGGAAGCGGTTGGCGAATAGGCTCTCCGCCGCACAGCCGCCGTTGACCATGTCGATCTCGGCACCGGGATACAGCGTCTCGATTTCCGTCAGCAGGGGACTGAGCAGAATGGTGTTGCCCAGGCGGTGATTGGGGCGGCAGACGAGCACGCGATGGATGCCGCGAACCGGTAGTTGGTCAGGTTCGCACAACTGTGCTTCGATGGATTTCAACAGACGCTGAAAGCAGAACGCAACGAGACAGCGCCGTAGGTGATTTCTGCGTTCGCCTGCGGCGGGTCCCGGCGGACCGTTGTTAGGCAATTGCGTCAAGTACGCCCACACCTCTGGAAATGCAGGGTGATGGCAGGCTATTTGCTGTGATCGCGGTACACGTCAATCCGCGTCGTTGTTGTCGAGCGAGTTTTCCAGCACCTTGCCGGTCTTCGCGTCGACACCAACCTCATGCGTGTTCTTGCCCGCCTTGATGTCGAACGAGTAGCGCAGTCCACTGCCGCCGGCCTCCTGCTCCAGTTCGCCGCTGACGATCCTACCGGGGAAGGTCTTCAACGCGATCCTGCGCGCCTGCATCATGCTGATTTTCGCTTGCGTGGCCGGCTGGGAAGGCGTCTGGGCCTGCGCGACCGTCACAAAGCCACACAGGGCGACCGGGAGGACGAGGATGATCGATTTGCGCATGTTTTTCTCCGGCGTGGATGATGAGGAACGCCGCGCGCGACGAGCATGCGGCGAGCTGTACCTGCACCCTACGTCGCCACACTTAGTCCGCCCTTATCGGCCGGCCATGACCACGGCTTTCAATCCAGCCCGCCAGATCTGCCACGAAAGGTGAAGGTGGACAACGCCTTCTCGACGAGCCACCAGCCTGCCGCCACCGGCAGGTCCTGGCTTGCGAACAGACAGCGTCGGGAACGCCTGCGCCGAGTCGGAGTACCCGAGGAAGCATGATGCTTAGGCGATCGCCTGACGCTGGCGTTGTAGCCGAAGAGCTTCCAACACTTTGGATGCCTCTCACCTTGAGGGTGTCCCTGCGCGGGTCATGCGCCGCATCCGCCAACCGATGCGGTTCCGTGTCAAGGTGGGGCGTCGAACGTATCATCTGGCTTGCGGATGACTTCACCGAACCCCCACCCAATCATGCGAATACTCGTTGCCGAAGATGAGGTCAAAGCCCGGCGCTACCTGGCTCGGGGCTTGGGAGAACAAGGCTACTCGGTCGAACTCGCCGAGGATGGCAACGTGGCGTTGACGTTGCTGCGTGAGCACGCCTTTGACGCGGCGGTGCTGGATGTAATGCTGCCGGGCCGCGATGGCTGGAGCATCGTGCAGACCATGCGTAGCGAGGCGATCCGTACCCCGGTGCTGTTTCTCACCGCGCGCGATCACGTGGAAGACCGCGTGCGCGGCTTCGAGATCGGCGCCAACGACTACTTGGTGAAACCCTTCGCTTTCGCCGAGCTGCTGGCGCGGCTGCGCAATCTGTTGCGCCAGGGCGAGCCGACGGGTGAAGCGGCGATGCTGCGCGTGGGACCGCTGCTGATCGACTCGCTGCGCCACCAAGTCACCCGAGACAGCCGGACACTTCAGCTCACGCCGAAGGAGTATGCCCTGCTGCTGCTACTGGTGCGGCACCGTGGACGAGTGCTGTCGCGCACGTTGATCGCCGAAAGTGTGTGGGGCATTTGCTTTGAATCACAAACGAACGTGGTCGACGTGGTGATCCGGCGTTTGCGCAGCAAGTTGGATGCGCCATTTGCTGCGCCGCTGCTGCACACCGTGCGCGGTGTCGGCTACATGCTGGACAGCCATGAGCATTGAACTGCCGTGGCGGCGGCGCTCGATCGGCGCGCGGCTGAGCTTGCTCTACACCCTCGTGGCGCTGACCGCCGTCGTCCTATTCGCCGGCATCACCGACTGGCGCCTGTCGACCAACTTTAGCGCCGAGCATCTGCGTTTCATGCAGGCCAAGGTGGCCGAGTTGCAGATGGACCTGAACGACGCCGAGGGCAAGCCGCAGGTGCTGCTGGGCGAGATCGCGAAGGAAACCGAGGGCACGCGCTTGCGTCAGTACGAGGCGCGCGTGCTCATCGGTGGGCACGTGCTAGGCGAGACGCCGGAGATGCGGCGCGAGCTGCCCGTTACGGTGTTCCCTCCCGCCACCGACGGCCTGCCGGCGGGGCCGCTGCAACCGCATCACGCGGACCAGTATATCTACATGCTGGCGACAGTGCGATTGACCCGCGTCAACGGCGACACACCACCGGAACTGCAGCTGGCATTGGACGTGACCCGCGACGCAGCGCTGCAGAACAGCCTGCGTCGCGCGCTGGCATTGGCGTTTCTGCTGCTGGTGCCGCTGCTGGCGTTCGCCGGGCGCTGGGTGGCGGCGCAGGGGTTGGCACCGCTCACGCGTATCGCCGGTGCCGCGCGCGCGATCACGCCAGTTGACCTCTCGGCCCGATTGCCACTGACACCGCCGTGGCCGGACGAGCTGCACGACTTGGTGCTGGTGTTCAACGCGATGCTGGCACGGATCGAGGAGGCGTTTTCACGACTGTCGCGCTTTTCGGTTGATCTGGCGCACGAGTTGCGCACGCCTCTGGCCAACCTCAGTGGCGAACTGGAGGTGTGCCTGATGCGCCCGCGCGACGCGGCAGATTATCGCACGGCGCTGGAGTCGGGCCTGGAAGAATGCCGGCGGCTCAATGGGCTGATCGAGAACCTGCTGTTCATGGCGCGCGCCGAGCACGCCGAGCAAGCCCTGCGCTGCGAGTGTTTCGATATAGCGCAAGCCTTTGCCTGGGTGACTGCCCAGCATGCCCCAAGCGCGACCGCTCGCGACATCCGCATTCGTCTGGACGGCGCCGCTACAACAGTGGCCGATCCGCTGTTGCTGCGGCAGGCGCTGGCGAATCTTCTGGGCAATGCCATACGCCATTCGCACGACGGTGGCGAGGTGCGGATCACGTTGCAGGAAGTGGCTTCCGGTGTCGACATCCGCGTGCAGGACGACGGCGAAGGCATCGAGGCGGCGCACCTGACGCACCTGTTCGATCGCTTTTACCAGGTGGACGCGGCGCGGCGTCGCGGCGTCGGCCAAGGCACCGGACTAGGGCTATCCATCGTGAAAACAATCGTCGAACTGCATGGCGGCACAGTGCGCGTGGAGAGTGTGCGCGGCCGCGGTACCAGCGTGACCATGCATGTGCCGTCGGCCCTGCAGATCCAGCCCGGCACATCAACTGGCACGCCATCGCCGACATCCGCGCACCTATGAAGCCAAACTTGGCCCATGTCGCGCATCGCGCGTTCAAGATCGGCATCGTCATCAAAGGGCTGGATGGCCTGTTGGAACTGGTGGGCGGCAGTGCGCTGCTGCTGACCGGTCGACCGGCGATTCATCACGCCGTGGCGCTGCTCACGCGGCAGGAGCTGATCGAGGATCCGCACGATGTCGTCGCCAATTACCTGCAGCACATGGCGCAGCAGCTCTCGCTGAGCACGCGGCATTTTGCGGGAATCTATCTGCTCGCGCATGGACTGGTGAAGATCGTGATGGTGGTGGGGTTGCTGCGTGGGCTGCGCTGGTCATACCCGATGGCGGTCGTGCTGATGACGACCTTCATGGGCTATCAGGGCTACCGGCAGCTCCATCAGCCTTCGTTGCTGCTTGGCCTACTCACCGTCATCGACGTCATCGTGACGTGCCTGATCGTGCGCGAGTGGCGGCATCTACCCGCCAAGACTCCGCCCATCGAATGACAGAAATGACATCCAACCGAGCGCGGTTCATCACGAACGTCCAACTAGGGGGTCTAAGCCGGAATCCTCAAAATTTCCGAAAAATATCGTAACATACTGTTTATAATAATAATTGCATACATCCTGGACACGGAGCGGTTACGTTGAAGCAGGTGACACTGTCCTTGATGCAAGCTGGGGAACCACCGGAATTTCCGTCAGCCCAGTTCCACCCCGGCCACGAGCGCATCCAAGTCGATCACCTTGCCGTTGCTCTGGAAGGTGTAATGGCCGTTGAGCAGGATGTGCCGCCAAGCTGCCGGCGACATCTGGGTGATCAATGCCAGCGCCTTGATGTTGCCGCTCTCCTCGTACTTCGTCAGCAACCGCGAGAGGATGGCCGAGTTGTAGTAGATGATCGCGTTGGCGATCAGCCGAGCGCACTGGTTGCTGATTTCGATTTCGATATCAGTGTGCCCGGTCAATTCCTTCTTGCCCCCAACCTGGGCGATGGTCGAGCGCAGCTGGTGGTACGACTCGATGCGATTCTGCGAGCGATGGACGCTTCGTTCGAGTTTCGGGTCACGTAGGTAGCGCAGCGTATAGATGCTGCGAATGAGCTTGTCGAACTCGAAGATCGCGCGCCGCGTCGGGTTCGACTCGGTGTAGGTGCACAGCTTGCGGATCAACGTGCCTTGCGTCATCTCCTTCAGGGCCAGCGTGGCGACGATCCGGTCGATGTTCGCCTTCTCGCTGACGATGAGTTGTCGATCAATTTGTCCGACTGGTCGGATCAGGCACTTTTCGTACAGCGCAGGATCGTCGGCGCAATACAGATTGTTCAACTGGTCATCGAGGTCGGTGAAGCGCGGCTCGAAGCGCAACCCAAACCAGCGCAGGATGGCGAAGTTGGCCTTGTTGACGCTGTGCATGTCGCCAGTAATCGCCGTCGGCATGATGTCCGACGTGTTGCGATACCAGATGTCGAACACGTGGTGCGCTTCATAGTCGTGCGCACCAATGAGATAGCCATTGAGCGGGGCGTGGTTGCACAACAGCGTATAGGCGACGACGCCTTTGCCGCGCCCGAAGTATTTGCGCGAGTACCGGGCTTTCACGGTGGGCCGCTCGACGCCGAACTTCTGGCCATCGACGGCGCCGTACAGCGTATCGAGGTCAAACGAGTAATGCGGGAAGATCGGCAACGCGGCGATGGCGTTGCTAATGAGGTCATTGGCTGCGTGCAGCGTCGCCTGTCGTAGGTACTGCTGGTAGGTGCTTTCCAGGACGTGGTACGGGATGTCGCTGGTGCGCGCCATGACCTGATTGCCATGGTTCATGGCCTGGGCGATGATGACGGCCATCAGGCTGTCAGCATCCGCAGTCTTCTTCGCGTAGCGGGGTTGCAGCGGCGTGAGCGCCGACAGGAACTGGCACTGGCCCTCGACGAAACGGAACACGTCGGCGACATCGCAGTACGGCAGCTGCTCGTAGAACGACTGTTCGCTCACTTTCGGGGTTTCACTCTTGGGCTTGCGCCAGATCAGCGTCTGCGTGCTCTTGTCGTATTCCAGATGCTTCAGCTTGCCCTGTTTCAGCTCGCGATTGAACGCCAGCCATTGCGTACGCAACTCGGTCGCCTGGGCCGCGAGCTGATCATCGATCGGCTGCCGCAGGAAAGGGATATCCATCTGCGCGAGTGCATCTGGCTTCTCGCTCAATGAAACCAGTTCGTCGGAGAAATGGCGGTGTTGCAGGCTGTCATCGATGTAGATCTCACCCGACTGGAAACGTTTTCTGATCTGGCGGTACAACCAGAATTCGTAGCGGTCGGCGTGCAAGCCGTTCGGTTGGCCATCGTCATCGAAGGTGAGCAGGTATGGGCGAAGCCGTTCCGGAAGCGTGGCTGCCGGACATTCGGCAACCGGCCGTTGCGACAGACGTTGCTGCTTGGCGAACACGTCCCTGGCCCAAGTCAGCGCCGCAAGCCATGGGTTGCTCGGGTCAGTGCTGGCAAAGTCGAGTGCGATGTACAGCGGTCGCAAGTGACGACGCATGCGTTCAGCCAGACTGTCCACCACCTTCCAATGCAGCGTCAGCCTGTTCGCAGGTTTGACGCTCATGCGTTGACCGATGAGCTGAAGCGAATCCTTCGGCAGGATCTTGTAGGCCTGTTTCCGCACGTTACCGAACGGCGTCGTGTCGACCAAGGTATCGTCGACGTAGAGCAACAGTAGTCGTCCGACGCGCGGTGTCTCCTGTTGCCGCTGAAGCTGCTCGGCGACGAACGATTGCTTGGCACCGGCGCGGCTCTCGTCTTCCAGGCGTTTCATGTGGTAGGCCATGGCGTCGACAAGATTGTCAGTGAGCTGCCTGTAGCGCAGCCATGCGTAGCACAGCAGGTAGAGATGGGTCTGATCCGGCTTGAGGCTGCGCAAGTCGTGGACAGTGTAGAAGTTTGCCAAACTGGCGTAATAGAGAAAGTTCTGCTGCGAGATGCCCAGCGTGGGCAGCAGTGCCTTGGCGACCCTGTGCAACGGCTCCAGCGTGGCGCGCTTTTCGCGCTCGCGGATCATCTGACGCCAGCCGAAATCCTTGGCGTCCTGCTTGAGCGCCGCCAGTTGAGACAAGGTGTCGTCGCGCACCAAGAGCTGGGCCAGTGCAGCCTTGGCCGATTCGTCCAGAACTTCCGCCAATAGCCGGCCCAAACGCAGGCGTTCAGTGGACAGGGCTTCGCTGACCAGCTCTTGCAAGGTGCCGTAGCCGGGCCGGATGATCTTGTGTTCGTTGAGCCAGATGATCAGCTCGGCGGCGACGAAGCTGGGTGTCACGTCACGCTGGACGATTTGTGCGGCCTGCTGCGCAAGCGGCGGCAAGAAGTTCCCTGCCCATGGCTGGTAGCCAAACAGCTTGGCGATCTGCGCGCGCTGAGCGTAGTGCTCATGCTTGGTGATAGATTCGCTCTTGAATCGCTTGCTATGAAAGTAGCGGCTGAGCACGAAGGCGCAATCATCTTCGACCTCGCCCCAGTCGAAACGGAAGAAGGCGTGCTTGGCCTTGAAGTAGCCGATCTGTAAGGCGCAATAAGCCTTCGCATGCATGCCGGTCCGGCTGCTGGCGAGCGCGAGTTCGGGTTCGGTCAAGGCCAGGTATTCCAGCCGCTGCGCATCGTCGAATTCCGGCAGGCCGTACAGGGCCTCCTGCTCGGCGTCCGACAAGATGACCAGCCGCTTATTTTGCTCAGACGTTCGGCGATTCACTCGTGGTGGATCCCATCATCGACGACGAGCATGCTATCGGAAATACCCGCAATCACACGATTACGGTGATGTCGTTGAGACCGCTGAACTGATCCGAGATCAGGTTGTACCAGGTCACGCCGCGCTCCCGACCGAAGTACTTCGGGTTGGCAGCGGCATGGACGATAGCTGTCGCGCTGTTCCTCGGTGACATAGCTGACAGGCATCGGGGGTTTCCTTCCTCAGAAAGTCGATTCGAGTAGGCCATCACTGAACCAAATCAGTGTCGAATCTCAGCAAGATTGGACCGGCATGGCGCGCACGCGGCGTGCTCGGATTTCGGTTTGAAACGTGCGGCGGCGAGCGGGCGTTTGGTTACCGCTACTTCGGCGATGTCAGCATTGACGTCGAAGTGGCGGCGGTACTGAGCCGAGCATCCATGATGCGTAGTGCTGTTTTCCCGCGCAGATTCTTGAGCGGGAAATAGGCTAGGTGCGACATGGGATCGACAGCCACTACATGCGCATTCGGACCGAGCATGCCTTCGCCGATCTTGGTCACCATACCGTCCTGTGTTTTGAAAACGGAAACCATGCCTGCTTCGCCCGCGACGTACACCCAGCCAAGCTGGGGGTCGATGGCCAGCACGTCGGGATCGTCGCCCACCGCGAACGTGGCGACCACGCGGTGGCTGGCGAGGTTCAACACCAGCAGCCTGGCGTTGTCCTCGCAAGCGATGAAAGCCAGCCGCTGCGCAGGCATGATCAGCAGACCGTGGTTGCCCTCGGCGCCGGGCAGATCGATACGGGCGATCACCTGATCGGCCGCCGGATCGATCTCGACCAGCTGCCGGCGCGTCTGCACGTTGGCGAAGATGTGCCCGGACACGGGGTCGTACTGGCTGTTGCCGACTTGGCCACCGAGCGGAATGGTCGCTACACGCGTGTTCGTGCGCACGTCGATCACGGTGTCGGTACCGCCCGCTTCGTCCGAAACATAAAGTTTGTGCACCTCGGGCGCATACGCCATGCCGTCCGGATAGACCCCGGCCGGCGCGCGCGCTACCACCTTCAGCGTGTTCTCGTCGATGGCGACCAGTTGGTCGGTGCCGGTGGCGGTGGCGTAGACGCGGTCGAGCGCCGGAACCACCAGCACGCCATGCACGTGGCTGATGCCGGCGATCCGCGCCACCACCTTCCGTGCCTGCGTGTCGAACACGATCACCGCGCTGTCGCCCAGGTGCGCGATGAACAGCAAGTGCCGCCCCGGGTCGAGGCTTGCGTAGTCCATCCGCGTGGTACCGCCGCCGAGCGGCACGTCGGTGATCCGGGTCAGCGGCAGCGGCTGGGTGGTATCGGGCGCCGCGGCGCAGGCCGAGGTCACGCCCAGCAGCACCATCATGCAGACAAGGCGACGCAGCAAGATCAACGTGTTCATAGACACTCCATAGGTCGAATTTGAAACCGTCTTCGTGGGAAAGTACGGCGCCCGGAATGTCATACGGGATTGCGCCGGTCGTTCGCGCAATGACCAGTACTTGATCCGCAGCCACAAACAGGAATTCCGGTGTGCTGTCGATGAACCGGGTAACCAGCCAAGGGCAAGCGATGCGATCAATCTTCGGGCGTTCCCGCATGATCCATTGCATGACCACTTCCTCTCAAGAATGAGATTTCAGTTCTTGTAGCGAATATAACATCAGCATATTGTAAGCTACATGAACTTATCTACATCAGGGCTGATGCTGGTAAGCAGCTTGCTTGGCCAGACTCAAGCCGCCCGCATGTGGCTGTGGCGCGCTCAAGGCAGCGGGGCTGGCGCGCTGCGGGATGGCATATACGTTTTGCCCAGACCGGTCCTGCCTGCTCCGTGTTTGATGAGCAGACGGCTGAGGTCATCGCGGCCGAAGGCACCGCAAAGGTCATGATGACGATCGGGCGTGAGGGCCGCATGCGCGGCATGAAGATCGGTGACGCGATGGGGCTGGCCACGTGGGCCGCGTTTGGGGCAAGGGCAGCGCTGTGAATCTTGCGCAGGGCTTCCGCTCCGCGTTGGATGCCCAGCCGCCGTCAAGCAACCCTGAGCGAACTGCTTTTGCCATGGCATGTCTGGGATGGCGTCCCGACGGAAGCTCGCGGCAGTGATGTCGAGAACCTCTTCGTACAAGCGCAGGCGCTGCACCAGACTCTCGCCGGAGCGTACATACTTGACACCAGGGACGACCAATGTTGCCGCGCCGCGGCGCCTCAGACTCGCGCAAGCCCCCGGGGTATGGGCAAAAATCAGCAGGCTGAGTTTTGGCGGTTGCACCAGGCAGATCACCGCCATGCCATGTTTGATCCTGAGACTTGCCGCAGGCCTTATATTGACTGGTGTGCATGCTGCGCATGCGACTACGAGCATGCAGCTCGCGGACAACGCGCGTGCACCGATCCCGCTGCAGGTGTCCACGCCGCCGCATCCTTGGCGCGCGCGTCTGCTGTGGGTGTTCGACATGATGGACACCGCCAGCGGCGGTCGCGCGCACGGCTGGAAGGCACCCGCACTGATTGAGCTGCGCCTGACTCAGCATCAACGCTTGCAGGCTGGGATTGACAGCCGCTGGCATGTCGATCTGATCCGCATCCTTGGCAGCAATCCTTCGAGCGATGCTGGCGATGTGCAGGTACTGGACAACCTTTCCGCGCATCACACGTGGCGCGTGTATCGCGCCTTCTGGCAGTTGGGCAATGCGCGCCGGCACTGGGCGCTGCGCCTGGGCTGGCAGGGTTACGATGAGAGCTTTGGCCTGGTGCCGGACGGCGGAGATCTGCTGAACTCCTCGTTCGGGCAGATGCCCACCGGCTCGCAGGCGGGCATGCCGATCTGGCCGCAGACCGCACTTGGCATCAGCGCGCGATGGCATCCGGGTGCGCTCTACGTGCTGACGGGCCTGTGGAGCGGTGTGCCCCGTGACCCGGGGCTGCCGCAGGGCTGGAATCTGCCGCGACGCGGCGATGGCAGTCTTCGCGCGCTGGAGTTGGGCCTGCAGCGCCACGACCGCTACAAGCTCGCAGTGGGCGGCTGGACGCTGCAGCGCGCATATACAGCCACGCAGGCGCATCACGGCATTTACGCGCTGGCCGATGCGCGTCTGCTGGCATTGGGCACGCGTGGACACCTGGTTGGATTTCTGCAATGGGGCCAGACGCAGCCATGGCACAGCGCCGTGGGCCGCTATGTCGGCGCTGGGTTGCGCTGGATCTCGCCCATGCACGGACGGGTGAGCGTCGGCATCGCGCGTGCGGCGCTGAGCCCGGCGTTCCGCGCGCGCCACCGCGGCAGCGCGCGCGCCGAAACCGCCTATGAGCTGACTTGGCGCTATCGCCTCAATCCCCACCTCGCGCTGCAGCCAGATCTGCAATATATCGTGCATCCGGCGCTGGCGCCGCAGGCAACGCACGCGCTGGAGATCGGCCTGCGGATCGATGGCAGCTTTTGAGAGACCTCTGGTAGTCGACGGCTGAGCTACCTCCGATCCACTGCCTCCCCGGAGCCGGTGGAATTCCCTCGCTCCTCCAGGTCGAGATCCGACCGCATGCGTTGCGGCCGCATCAGCGCTCAGTGACTACGGCGTCGGCGCCATGATGCGCAGGACGCTACGACCGTCCACATTCTGCAACGTGAAATAGACGCGGTGCGATGAGCGGATCGACGGCGACGAAGTGCGGTAGGCGAGATCACTGCGGCCGAGCAGACGCAGCTGCCAATCCTCGAGACGGAACACCGCGACCACACCACTTTCGCTGGCGACATAGAGCCTTTGCAAGCCGGGGTCGAAGGCGAGCACCTCGACCGCAGCACTGATAGGCGCGCTGGCGCCAGAGCAGGCCGCGGCACTGCGTGCGGCGCATGCTGCGCTGCTGCTGCGTGCACCGACCTGCACTTTGGATGATCGCCCACGTTTGGTCACCAGCGAGCCGGCGTTGCAGCAACATGCAGTCGAGCTGCTGCGCGTGGCCGCAAGCTGCGGTTTTGTTTTCGCGCACAAAGGCATGAGATGTGAGACGTGACCCTCGATTTTTCTCGTTTTCTGAGACTGTCCCGCACTCATCGTGCTGGACGCTTCAGTCACTGTGGCAAGCGAACGCGGCGAAACGTCGCCAACAGCGCCAGGTCGTAGCCGATTTTCAGCGCCCCGCAAGCCAACAACGGCAGGGCCAGCCAGCCCGCGCCGAGTATGGCACCTGCCAGGGTCGGGCCGAGTGCAGCGGCCAAGCTGCGCGGCACGGCGGTGAAGCTGGCGGCCGCCGTGCGCTCCGGCGGCGTCACCAGCGCCATGACATAGGCGCTGCGCGTGGGCACGTCCATTTGCGATAGCGCGGCACGCGCCAGCAGAAGTCCCAGCGCCAGCGATGCGCTTGGGGCGAGCGCCGCCAGCATCAGGAAAACGCTAGACGGAATATGCGTGAACACCATGGTGTTGAGCAGGCCGATGCGCCGCGCCACATGCGGTGCGGCCAGCAGCGAGGCCGCTGCCAGCAGCCCGGCGCCGGAAAAGAACAGGCCCACCGCGCCCGGTGACAAGTCAAAGCGCTGGAACAGCCAGAGTGCCAGCAGGGCGTTCACGACCAGACCACCGGCGAAGGCGTCGATGGAAAACAGCGCGGCAAGCTTGACCACCTGGCGGCGCGAAGGGCCGAGCGGCGCGGGTGGCGGCTGCGCGGTTTGATGCGCATGGGGTAAGCGCAGGTCGAGCAGCCACACACCAAAACCGGCCACCGCATACAGCACGAACATGCCGCGCAGCGCCAGCAGCATATCGATGCCGGCATGCGCCGCAAGCCAGTCGGGCAGGCCCGCAGCCAGTGCACCGATGGCGGCGGCCAAGGCACCGGCCACGCTGTAGCGGGCGAACAGCGCAGTGCGCGCTTCGCCCTGCGCGGCATGTGCCAGGCGCGCATGCTCCAGCGGCAGGAACACGCTGACGTCGCCCGAGCTGGGGTTGAGGGTACCGACGAAGGCCACCAGCAACAGCGGCCAGAATGCCGACAACCCAGCGAAAGCCAGCCCGGTAGCCGCCATCAGCAGCGCTGCGGTGAGCAGCAAGCGGCGGGAATCGACGCGGTGACCCCAGGCGCCGACCGCCAGCGTGGCCAACGCCGAGCCCAGCAGCGCCGCGGTGCTGAGCAGGCCGACTTGCCAGGTTGGCAGGCCAAGCGCCAGCAGATACGCGGGCAGCAGCACCGCGACATAGCCGTCCACCAGGGCGCGCAACGCGCGTCCAAACAGCAGCAAGCGGGCTTGCGGCGCGGTGCCATCGGGTAGCAGTCGCATCGACAGCACTCAGCGTGGCAAATGTGGAGCGAACGCGTGGCCGTCGCACCATGCGTCCAGCGCGTCGTACAGCACCATGCCGGGACCGAGCATGAAATGGTCGTTGCTGCAGTTGAGCGACAGGCCGCGCGAGATGGCCAGCAGCCGGGCGGCCTCGGGTGCGTCCTCGGGACGACCGCAATCTGCCGTGCACACGATGCGCGCCATCGTGTGCTGCGCTGCTTGCGTCAGTGCGTACTTGGCGAGGAAGGCATCGAAACCGCACAGTTCGCTGTGATGCCCCAGTTCCACGCCCGGCGCATCGAAGGGAGTCGCGCCGCTGGGCTGCGCCACGGCCAGCACTTCGTCTGCCGGCACGTAGAGAAACTCGGGGCTTGGATCGATGAAACGCGTCACCAGCCAGGGACAGGCGATGCGGTCGATCTTGGGATGCTCGCGGGTGATCCATTGCATGGTGATTTCCTCAAAATCGGGCTTTGAACGAAGCCGGTGATGGCGCTGGTCAGCAAGCCGCTCATGCTGCGCAGACGCCTTCTCGACGTAAGCCTTGCCGCATCAGGCCAAAGTCGCGGCGCATCGGCGACTTTGGCCTGGAACAACCTAGGGCGTCGGCGCCATGATGCGCAGTACGCCGCGACCGCCCACATTCTGCAACGGAAAATAGACGCGGTGAGTGAGCGGATCGACGGCGACGGAGTGCGCTTCATAGGCGAGATAACTGCGACCGAGCGGACGCAGCTGCCTGCCCTCGAGGCGGAATACCGCAACCACACCGCTTTCACTGGCGACATAGAGCCTTTGCAAGCCGGGGTCAAAGGCGAGCACGTCGGGGTCGCGCCCGGTCTGGTGCATGGACACAACGCGCATGTCGTTCATGTCAACGAGCAGCAGCCTGGCATTGCCGTCGCAGGCAACAAACGCGAGACGCGCCGGTGGGTCGAGCAGCAGACCGTGGTCGTCGTCGCAGGTCGCTGGGAGACGATAACGCTGCACGATGGCGTTGTTGCGCGGATCGATCGCCACGATCTCGTCACGCGTCTGCACATCGACGAACACCCGCTGACTGACAGGGTCGTAGCGGGAGTTGCCGACCTCGCCACCCATGGCGATGGTCGCAACCCGCCGGTTGCTGCGCGTGTCGACGACCGTCTCGGTCTGGCCCGCCTCGTCGGAGATGAACAGCTCATGCACGTCCGGCGCATAGGTCATGCCGTCGGGGTAAACGCCAGCGGGCGCATGGGCGACGACGCGGAATGTTCGCTCGGAGATGACGTCGAGCCGGTTGCGGTCGGTCGCCGTCGCAAACACCTCGCCCAGTGCCGGCACCGCCAGCACCCCATGCACGCCGGGGACGTTCGCCACGTTCGCGACCACGCGCTCGCTGCGCAGATCGACTGCGGTGACGATGCCCGACCCGAGATGTGCGATGAACAGCAGTCGCCGCTGCGGGTCGATCGTCGCGTAGTCGAAACGGTCGGGCTTGCCGGCCAGTGGAACGTCCGGGTGCACCATCTTTAGCGGCACGGCGGGCGTACCTGCGGTGGCGACGCCTGCATTCAAGGCGAACGCAAGCGCCAGCACGCCGAGCCGCCGCGCAACGAATTGAACGGCGGTGTTTTTCATTTGGTCGGCAGCACCACCAACTCACCGCTCATCCACGGCTTGTGGAACTCGCAGTGAAACGGGAATACGCCAGCCTTGTCGGCGGTGAAAGAGACCGTTTCCGTGGAAAGGGGCGGCAGCGACTGGTTGATGCCGTAACCGGGGATGGTGAGGGTGTGCCCATCATCGCCGCCGCCTTCGAGGTTGCGGATATGGAGCACGACATGGTCACCTTGATTGACGACGATTGTGCCGGGCGTGAAACCATAGACCTCACCAAATTTGGCGACGACCCGCTTTTGTGCGGGATTGTCTTTGGACGCCCAGGCGACCGTCTGCATGTTGAAGGTGCGGGTGGTGGCCGAAAAAGCCGGTGCGGCCCCGAGCAACCCTGCGGTAAAGACGATACCGGCGGCGATGAAACTAAGCTTGCGCATGGTTTTACTCCTAAAGATGACACGTTGGATCAACGTAACAGCAGCCACACGATGCGGCCGCTGCCTCTTGCTTGCTCTGTAACGCACAAATTCCTGTTCGATATTCGAAAACTCTTCGATCCGCGGCTGCGCCATGTCAGCCGAAATGCCGCCCGTAGAGCACCAGCCCGGCGAGTAGTCCGAGGCCGACCAGCAGCGGCTCCGGCCAGCGCGGCCGCCACAGCAGTGCGGCAAATGCGGCTGTCGCCAGGATCGCGGTCGCCGCATCGACGATGGCGGAATCGGCGATCAGCAGGCCGGTGCCGAACAGGGCGCCGACGACCGCGGTGGTGATGCCGTGCAGGAAGCCTTGCACGCGCCGGCTGCCGCGCACCCGCTTGAGCAGGGGCACCGCCAGCGCGGTGAACAGTAGCGCTGGCGCGAAAATGCCGACGGTGGCCGCGATGGCGCCGGGGAGTCCGCGGACCAGATAGCCGACGAAGGTGGCCGTGATCACCACCGGCCCCGGCGTGACCATGCCGATGGCGACGGCATCGAGAAACTGCTGATTGCTGAGCCAGTGGTATTGATCGACCACGTAGGCCTTGAGGAAGGGTGCGATCACCAGCCCGCTACCGAACACCATCAGCCCGGTCTTGAAGAAAAAGACGAACAAGCCGGCTGTCGTCGCCGCACCGGCGAACACGCCGCCGATCGCCAGCGCGCCGATGCCGTTGAGGCGCGGCCCCGCGGACGCCACTGGCGGCGGTGGTGCGGCCGCTGCAGGCGGCGCGAACAGCCAGCATCCGATCAAGCCGGCACCGAGGAACAAGCTGATCAACTCGGCGCGGAAGATCAGTGTCACCGTCGCGGCGATCGTCGCGAACAGCCACGACGGCGCACTGCGCTTGAGGGTCTTGCGGCCGAGGTTCCAGCACGCCTTGAGGATTAGCGCCACGATCACCGGCGCCACGCCGTAGAACACGGCGCGCAGCTGCCAGGCATGCTGGAAACGCCCATACAGCGCAGCGATCGCAACGACGATCAGAAACGGGGCCAGCGCGAAGGCGATCGCCACCAGCAGCGCACCCGACAGCCCCCCGCGCACATAACCGCAATACACCCCCAGCTGATAGGCCAGCGGGCCGGGGCAGGCGGTGGCCAGCGCCAGACCGTCAGCGTATTCGTGCTCGCTCAGCCAGGCCCGCTTCTCGACCAGATCACGGTGCATGGTGTTGGCCAGCGCCACCGGGCCGCCGAAGCCGCCCGCGCCCAGGCGCAGGAAATACCATGCCAGATCCAGGCGCGTGGGCAGAACCGGCGAAACATTATCGTCAGGCGGCGTGGGGTTCATGGTCTACCGCTCCGCGACCGTCGCGCGGGCGGCGTACAGATAATCGAGCGTCTGCCGATCGCGGCCACCAACTCGACGTCGTCGTGGGGCTGCGCGCGCACCGGCCAGGATGCCATAGGGAATAGCAACGGTCGCTCGCGCGACGGCCAGTCTTGATCCGCCGCCACAAACCGGAATTGCGGTGTGGTGTCCAAGAACCGGCCAATCGGCCAAGGGCAAGCGATGCCGTCAATCTTCGGGCGTTCCCGCGTGATCCGTTGCATGGCCGTCATTTCCAAAGGATGAGATTATATTTGTAGTGAACGTAACGTATGCGTATTATATGCTACATGAATTCTTCCATGTCATGGCTCATGCTGGTGAGCAGCTTGCCCGGCCAGACCCAAACCGCCCGCATGCGGGTCTGGCGCGCGCTCAAGGCCGCCGGGGCCGGTGCGTTGCGGGATGGCGTGTATGTCCTGCCGCAGACCGATACCTCCCGCGCCGTGCTCGACGAGCAGGCCGCCGAGGTCATCGCGGCCGAGGGTGACGCCCACATCATTTTCTTTGCCAGTCGAGACGAAGCCCAGCAGCAGGCGCTGGTGGCGCTGTTCGATCGCAGCGACGAGTACCGTGCGTTGTTCGGCCAACTCGATGCGCTGCAGGGGCGGCTGGCCACGCTGGATGAGGTTCAAGCCCGGCGGGAGCTCGCCATGCTCCGCCGCGACCTCGCCGCGTTGGTGGCGATCGACTTCTTTCCCGGGCCATCGCGGCAGCAGGTGGAGCATGCGCTGGCCGATGCGGAGAGTGCGCTGAATGCACGCTACTCGCCCGATGAGCCGCACGCCCGGCGCGGCGCCGTGCCGCGCTGCGATCCGACGCAATACCGGGGGCGCCTGTGGGCGACGCGCGAGCAGCTGTGGATCGATCGGGTAGCGTCGGCATGGCTGATCCGCCGGTTCATCGACCGGAAGGCGAAATTCGTCTGGATCAAGACCGCCAGGAGTTGCCCGAAGGACGCGGTGGGTTTCGACTTCGATGGCGCGGCGTTCACCCATCGTGGCGCACGGGTGACCTTCGAGGTGTTGCTGGCCAGTTTCGGGCTGGGTGACGACCGCGGTCTGGCGCGCCTGGGCGCGCTGGTGCATTACCTCGACGTGGGCGGCGTGTCGGTGCCGGAGGCGGCGGGGTTCGCCGCGATCATGGCCGGGGCCCGGGCCACCCAGCCGGACGACGACGCACTGCTGAAAACCATCGCGCCGGTGCTCGACAGCTTGTATGCCGCCTACGCGCAAGACCCCGATCCCGCGCCCAAGCAGGCGCGGAAATAGTTCCATTCCCTGAATCGGAGTATCGCCATGCACCTTCGTCGCCTTCATCTCGCCCGTCATCACGGCCTGCGCCGCCTGGTCTCCTCGCTGAGCGTAGCCTTGCTGATCGCCTTCACCGTGCAGACCGCACATGCCACGGCACTTGATGCAAAACGCATCGGCGCCGCCAGCGGAGCGACCGCCACCACCACGCCGGATGGCGTGGTGCATCTGGGCTGGAGCCGAACGGACGTCAAGGTGACGGTCGATGGCGTGCCCTTGCCACCAGCTGCCGGCCTCGGTTCCTGGGCCGCGTTTTCACCCATGCCGCACGGCCAGGCCATGGTGATGGGCGACACCGTGGTGTTCCAGGACGAAGTGGATGCCGCGATGGACGCGGCCTTCGCCCACGGCCTGGCGGTCACAGCCCTGCATAACCACTTCTTCTACGACACGCCCAGTGTGTTTTTCATGCACCTTGGCGGCGAAGGCAATCCCGAAACCCTCGCCGCCGGCGTCAAAGCCGTCTGGGCGGCCATTCGCGCCGTGCGCAGCGCGCATCCGCAGCCGGCGACGGGATTTGGTGGTGTCGCGCCGGTGTTCGGCCGTATTGACGCCGATGCCGTGGGCAAGATCGTGGGTCAGCCGGCTACCGACATGCAGGGCGTGGTCAAGGTGACGATCGGGCGCGAGGGCCGCATGCACGGCATGAAGATCGGCGGCTCGATGGGGCTGACCACCTGGGCCGCGTTCAGCGGAAGCGACCAGGCTGCCGTGATGGACGGTGACTTCATCATGAAAACCGCGGAAGTGCAGCCGGTGCTGCATGCGCTGCGCAAGGCCGGTATCCATATCGTTGCCCTGCACAACCACATGATGGGCGGCAACCCCGGATTTTTCTTCACCCACTTCTGGGGCAAAGGCACGGTGCGGTCGCTCGCCGGCGGGTTCCGCGCAGCGCTTGATGCACAAGCCGCCGTCGACCAACGATAGCGCACATGCTTCGCCTGTCGCGCAAGTCGTCGTGGTGGGCGGCGCTGGGGGTGATTCTCGCGATCCCGGAGGCGCTGGCTCACTCACAAGGACTGACCGCCGGGCCTCCTTCCGGGGCGCCCGAGGCGGGTGTGCGGATGGTGGCCGAGGGCAGCATCACCTTGGATGGTCGACTGGATGAGCCGGGATGGGCGCATGCCCCGGCGATCGACCTGATTCAGCAGGACCCGCATCCGGGTGCGCCCACGCCTTTCCGGACCGAGATCCGCCTGCTCGCCGACGGTAAGCATTTGTACCTGGGGGTGACCTGCGTTGATCCGGATCCGGGCCGGCTGTCGCTCCACTCGCTGGCGCGCGACAGCGACCAGACGCACGACGATCACCTCACCATTGTGCTTGACCCGTTCGACAGCCAGCGTCTCGGCTATGTGTTTCAGGTGAACGCGGGCGGCGACCGCACCGACGGCCTGATTTCGCCCGCGTCATCCCTGCCGAACTACGACTGGGACGGCATCTGGAATGCCAAGGTGCGGCGCACGGCCGACGGCTGGGTCGCCGAAATCGAGATCGACACTCAGAGCCTGCAATTTCCGCATGGCGTGGACCGGTGGCGGATGAATGTGCAGCGCTACGTGCCACGCGAGCAGCTGAGTTTGCAGTGGGCGGGCATTACGCTCGATGCGAATATTTTCGACCTTTCCCGCATGGGCACGCTCACCGGGGTCGCGACCTTGCAGCAGGGGCACGGCCTGGACGTCCAGCCCTATGTGCTGCTGCGTCAGGACAGCCTTCGTGGCAACACCGCGGCACAGGTGGGCGGCGATTTGCAATACAACGTCACCCCGAGCCTTGCCGCCATCCTGACGGTCAATCCGGATTTTGCCGAGGCCGAAGCGGATACCCGGCAGGTCAACCTGACGCCCTATTCGCTGTTTTACCCTGAGAAGCGGCGCTTCTTTTCCGAAGGCTCGAATCTGTTCGCCTTCGGCGCGGGGCTTGCTGACAACGACACGTTCCTGCCGTTCTATTCGCGGCGGGTGGGCTTGGTGAATGGTCAGCCCGTGCGCGTGGACGGCGGCATCAAGCTGCTGGGAACCGCGGGTCCATGGTCCATCGGCATGCTCAATGTCGAAACGGGGCGCTCCAGTGTCAGTGGCCCCACCAACCTGTTCGCCGGACGGCTGATGTACGACGTCAACCAGCACCTGCGACTCGGCACCCTGCTGACACGTGGCGATCCCACCGGGCAGTCCCGCAACCAGTTCGCCGGGGTGGATGCCATCTGGCACACCGCGAGCTTCCGCGGCGACAAGAACCTGACCCTGTCCGGCTGGGCCGCGCGGTCCAGCGATCCGTTGCCGGGTGATCATTCGGGTTGGGGGCTTCACGCGGAGTATCCGAATGATCTATGGAGCGGCTTTGCCAGCTTCAACGTGTTTGGCGATGCGCTGGATCCGGCGCTGGGTTTCCTGCCACGCCCCGGTACGCGCCAGTACGACGTTTATCTGGACTACCGTCCGCGTCCCACCAGCCCTGCGCTGAACTGGGTGCGGCAGTTCTTCTATCAACTCGAAGTCCTGCAGGTGGACGATCTGCATGGTGTCACGCAGACCCGGCGCATCTTCACGGCACCGTTCAATGTTGACGCACAATCAGGCGAGCACTACGAGTTCGACTGGATTCCAGAATACGAAGCGCTGACCGCGCCTTTCGAGATCGCGCCCGGCGTTACGTTGCCGGTCGGCCGCTATCACTTCGAGCGCTATCACTTTGAAGCGCAATCGTCGGCGGCGCGACCGTGGCGCATCGGCAGCATGGTCGAGATCGGCGGTTTCTACAGCGGCCGCCTGACCCAGTACATGCCGTTCATAAGCTGGAACGCCTGGCAAGGCGAGCTCGCGCTCAAGTTTAGCAACGAGACGGATTTCGGCTACCTGCCGCAGGGCCATTTCATCCGGCGCCTGTACGTGCTCCAGGCCGCTTACAGCTTCAACCCCGACCTCGTCGTCTCCACGCTCGCGCAGTACGACTCCAGCGCCGGCCACATCGGCGTCAATGCAAGGCTGCAATGGACCATTGCGCCGGGGCGGGATTTTTTCTTGGTTGTCAATCACGGTATCGAGGCGCCCGTGACCGACCCGAACGCGCGCAGCTTGCCGGTCGCCAACGTCGTGACCGCCAAGCTGCGTTGGGATTTTCGCGAATGAACTTGACAGGAGCCAGTCCATGACCACGATTACCATGCCCGCTCTGGCGGGAAAGCATGTTCTGAAACCCCTGCCGTTTGCACCGACCGCGCTCAAAAGGCTGTCAGAAAAACTGATTGTTTCCCATTACGAAAACAATTACGGCGGTGCGGTACGCAACCTCAATAACCTTGAGAAGCAGTTGGCGCAGGTCACCAAAGACACCCCCGCTTTTGTGGTCGGCGGGCTGCGTCAACACGAGTTGATGTATCGCAACTCGATGACGTTGCACGAAGCGTACTTTGGCAACCTGGGTGGCGATGGTCGCGCTGCTGGCGATATCGCTTCGGCCATCGCGGCCGCTTACGGCAGCATGGATGCTTGGGAAACACACTTTCGCCTTACCGGCGCCAGCCTTGGTGGTGGTAGTGGCTGGGCGATCCTGGCATTCGAACTGATGACGGGTGAACTACGCACGGTTTGGTCGGGCCATCACACACAGGTACTCGAAACTGCGCTGCCGCTGTTGGTCATGGACATGTACGAGCACTCCTACCAAATGGACTACGGCGCCGCAGCGCTGAATTACATCGATGCGTTCTTTGCCAACGTGCAGTGGGACGAAGTCAACCACCGCTTCGCGCAAGCGCAGACATTGCACCGCACACTCGTCAAGGAAGCGGGTTCTTGATACCCGAAGCGATCGATGTCGCCTCCATCCCACGCGTCAGCCTCGCGCAAGCCACCCGGGTGTGGGCGAAGATCGGATGGCTGAGTTTTAGCGGCCTCGCTGGTCAGATCGCGGTGATGCATCTTGATCCAGGTGGACATCCCGCGATGGAGCAGGCTGAACCCTGCGGTCCTGCTGCTGGCCGCAGGCGCCCTGATCGCCATGCTGCGCTTCCGCATCGGCATGGTGTGGACGCTCGGCATCTGCGCCGGCCTCGGTGCTGTGATTCGATTCCTATGAGCTGATCCAGTTGTTTGAGACGCCAATAAGCCAATCCATGATGTACCGCTTTCAGAGACCTGACTTGATTCTCATGACCAGAACAGATGAAACCTATATGCCCGAAGAGCTGAATGACGCCACAGCCAAGGCGGCCGCCAACAATAAGATCAACGAAACGGGGAGCGAGGGATGGGAAATCACTAAGACTGTCATCTCTGATCGCCTTTGGTTCGCTGGATCTAGGCCATGCTGATGACCTTGTACTACATCGTTACACGTCACCCATTCCACGCACCCGGCGCGCCCGCATGATCCCCGAACTCGGCCAACTCGCACTGATCCTTGCTCTGCTGCTGGCGCTCGCGCAGGGCGTTTTGCCGCTGATCGGTGCCTGGCGCGGCAATCGCGCGCTGATGGCGGTGGCGCGCCCTGCGGCGGCGGGCCAGGCGGTATTCGTGGCGATGGCGTTCGGCATCCTGGTGTGGGCGTTCCTGCATTTCGACTTCTCGGTGCGCTACGTCGCCGAGAACTCGAACCTGGAGCTGCCGTGGTATTACCGCATCGCGGCGGTGTGGGGCGCGCACGAGGGTTCGCTGCTGCTGTGGATCCTGATCCTCAACGTGTGGACGGTGGCGCTGGCGGCGTTCAGCACCAAGCTGCCCGAGGTGTTCGCCGCGCGCGTGATGGCGGTGATGGGCCTGATTGCGGTGGGCTTTCTCGCCTTCACCATCTTCACCTCCGATCCGTTCGGGCGGCTGCTGCCGATGCCCGGCGACGGCGCGGACCTGAACCCGGTACTGCAGGACCCCGGCATGACCTTCCACCCGCCGGTGCTGTACATGGGCTACGTCGGTTTCTCGGTGGCGTTCGCGTTCTCGATCGCCGGACTGCTCGGCGGCGAGATGGAGCAGGCCTGGGTGCGCTGGGCGCGGCCGTGGACGAATATCGCGTGGGGCTTTCTCACCTGCGGCATCGTGGCCGGCAGCTGGTGGGCCTACGCGGAGCTGGGCTGGGGCGGCTGGTGGTTCTGGGACCCGGTGGAAAATGCCAGCTTCATGCCGTGGCTGGTGGGGCTGGCGCTGATCCACGCGCAGGCGGTCACCGAGAAGCGCGGCAGCCTGCGCGCGTGGACGATACTGCTATCGATCTTCGCGTTTTCGCTGAGCCTGCTGGGCACGTTCCTGGTGCGTTCGGGCGTGCTCACCTCGGTGCACGCGTTTGCCTCGGACCCGCGCCGCGGCGTGTTCATCCTCGCCTTCCTGACCATCGTGGTGGGCGGCTCGCTGCTGCTGTACGCGCTGCGCGCGCCGAAGGTGGCCGGCGGCAAGCCGTTTGCGCTGCTGTCGCGCGAGACCGTGCTGCTGATCGGCAACCTGATGTTTGCAGTAGCCGCCGCGATGGTGCTGCTGGGCACGCTGTTTCCGCTGATCGGCGATGCCATGCACCTGGGTCGCATCTCGGTCGGGCCGCCGTACTTCGGCTTCCTGTTTCCGCTGCTGATGCTGCCGGTGGTGCTGCTGCTGCCGTTCGGTCCGTTCCTGCGCTGGGGCAAGGGCGAGGCATCGCTGCTCAAGCCGGTGCTGCTGCGCGCCGGCATCGCCGCCGCAGCCTGCGCGATCGTGGCGGCGTTCTTCGTGGATGGCAAGCTCAAGGCGATCGCCGGCGTGGCCGCGCTGGTGTGGCTGGGCGTCGGCGTGCTGCTGTATGCGCTCAAGCGCTGGCGCGAAATGCCGCGCGGCAAGCGCTATCCGGCCGAGCTGGCCGGCATGCTGCTGGCGCACCTGGGCGTGGGCGTGTTCGTGGCCGGCGTGCTGCTGACCGAGGCGCTCGGCGTGACCAGCGACGTGCGCATGGCGCCGGGCCAGACCCAGCACATCGGCGGCTACGACTTCCGCTTCGACGGCGTGCAGCGCACCACCGGGCCCAACTGGCGCGCCGACCAGGGCACCATCACGGTGACCCGCGACGGCCACGCGGTGGCGGTGATGACGCCGCAGAAGCGCACCTACCCGCGCGGCCAGGTGCAGACCGAATCGGCGGTGGACGCCGGCTTCTTCCGCGACCTGTATGTGGCGCTGGGCGAGCCGATGGATGCCGGCAACATCGAGGGTGCGTGGTCGTTGCGGCTGTACTACAAACCGTTCGTGCGCTGGATCTGGGGCGGCGGCCTGCTGATGATGCTGGGCGGCTTCACCTGCGCCGCGGACAAGCGCTTCCGGCTCAAGCGGATCGCCGAAGGCGAGCCGCTCAGCGCGTTGCAGCTGCAGGAAACCCGCGCATGAACCGGCTGTAGGCCGCGAACGTCCAGGTCATCCTGCCGCGCACAGCCGGCAGCCCGACCAGCGGCAGTTTGCGCAGGCCGCCAATGATCCACTGCATCCATCGGAGGTCCGTCGTGGACTGGTTGCATGACTCGGAAATGCTTTCTCGCGTGCAGTTTGGCGTCAATGCCGTGTTCCACATCCTATGGCCACCGCTGACGATAGGTCTGGCGCTGGTGCTGCTGGGTACCGAAACGGCGTGGGTCAAGACGCGCAATGTTTTCTATTATCACCACACAAGATTCTGGACCAAGATCTTTCTGATCAACTTTGGTGTTGGCGTAGTCACCGGCATCCCGATGGAGTTTGCCTTCGGCACCAACTGGGCGCCGTTTTCCACCTCATCAGGCGACTTCATGGGCAACATCCTCGGCTTCGAAACGGCGATGGCGTTCATGCTCGAAGCGGGCTTCCTCGGCATCATGCTGTTCGGTTGGCGCCGGGTTGGCCCCAAGACGCATCTGTTTGCCACCAGCATGGTGGCGTTCGGCAGCTCGCTGTCGGCGTTCTGGATCATGGTGGCCAACTCATGGATGCAGACGCCGGCGGGCGTCAAACTGGTCAACGGCAAGTTCGTGATCACCGACTGGTTCGCGGCGGTGTTCAACCCCGACCTGCCGCACGGCTTCGGGCACATGTTCATGGCCTGCATCGAGCTGAGCCTGGTGGTGATGGCCGGCGTCAGCGCGTATTACCTGCTGGCCGGGCGGCACAAGGAATTTTTCCAGCCCGCGTTCAAGTGGGTGGTGCTGGCGTTGTTCTTCGTGGCCCCGCTGCAGATCATTATCGGTGACTCCGCCGGCGGCGCGCTGGAACAAACCCAGCCGGCCAAGCTGGCTGCCATCGAGGCCCACTGGAAGACCAATGCCGCGGGCACCAGTGCGCCGTGGGCGTTGCTCGCGTGGCCCAATCGGGCGCAGCAGAAGAACGACTGGGAAGTGAGTATTCCCGATGCGCTGAGCCTGGTGGTCACGCACACGCTGCACGGCAAGGTGATCGGCCTGGACGACATCCCGCGTGCGGATCAGCCGCCGGTGATGGTGCCGTTCTACGCATTCCGGGTGATGGTGGCGGCCGGCGTGTTTGTCGTGCTGATGGCGTTCTGGACGCTGTGGCGGCTGTGGCGCAAGCGCGAGAGCATGAGCGCCGCCCGCATCGGCGAAAACAAATGGCTGCTGCGCGGCTGGATGCTGGCCATTCCGGCGATCTATACCGCGCTGGAGGCCGGCTGGCTGACGCGCGAGGTAGGCCGCCAGCCATGGATCGCGTACGGCATGATGCGCACCAGCCAGGGCGTCAGCAAGCTTCCCGCCGACGCGGTGCTGTGGTCGCTGGTGATGTACCTGCTGTTTTACGGCGTAATCGGCTTTACCGCACTCAAGTTCATGCGACGCACGCTGCAACATGGGCCGAGTTTTGATCCACCACCGACCCTGCTCAGCTCGGTCTCAGGCCAGCAACCGCCCAAGCGCAGCGCAGCGGACAGCGCGAAACTCAAGAGAGACCATTGACATGGATTTCAGCGATCCGGCCGCCCTGCACCACGTACTGGCCACCGTATGGTTTCTGATCATCGGCCTGTTCCTGGTGTTCTACGTGATGCTCGACGGCTTTGATCTGGGTGTCGGTGTGCTCTCGCTGTTCGTCGGTGATCGCCGCCGTAAGGTGATGATGTCCAGCCTGGGGAGCATCTGGGACGCTAACGAAACCTGGCTGGTAGTGATTGGCGGCACGCTGTTTGGCGCCTTTCCGCTGGTATACGGCACCGTGCTACAGGGGCTGTACATTCCGATCATGCTGATGCTGTTGGGCTTCATGCTGCGCGGGGTGTCGTTCGAGTTTCACGAACTGTCCGAACGCAAGTCGTTCTGGGGCGCCATGTTCGGCGTCGGCAGCCTGCTGGCGGCCGTGGCGCAGGGCTTTGCGCTGGGCGGACTGCTCAACGGCGTCAAAGTGGTCAACGGTGAATTCGCCGGCGGCGTCTGGGACTGGCTGTCACCGTTCAGCGCCATTGTCGTGCTGGGTGTGGCATCCGGTTACAGCATGCTGGGCTCGGCCTATCTGATCATCAAGACCACGGGCGAGATGCAGGACGGATTCTATCGTCGCGGGCAATGGCTGGCGTGGTTGATGCTGGCGGTGGCCGGGGTAGTCACCGTGGTCACACCGCTGCACTATCCGGCCATATTCAAACGCTGGTTCAGCACGCCCGACATCTATTATTTCGCGACGCTGCCGGCCCTATCGATACTCAGTTTCTTCATGTTGCTGCGGGCACTAAAGCGTCAGTACGAACTGGCGCCGTTCGTATGGACCATGATGATTTTTCTGTTCTCGTTCGCGGGGCTGGCCGCCACCTGGTTCCCGTACATCGTGCCGGGCTACGTGACCATCGACGCGGGCGGCGCGGACAGCAGCACGCTGGTGTTCATGTTGATAGGCATCGGCATGCTGATCCCCGTGATGATTACCTACAACGTCTACCAGTACATCGTCTTTCGCGGCAAGATCGATCCCGACGCCGAGCATCTGTACTGACCGCTGACCCGATGGGCTGGCGGCGATCGCAGCGGTCGCATATAGAGGATCGACACTTATACGCCGCTATTCAATCGTGATCAGAAGAACTCGTATTCCACCTGGGCCAGCCACGTTCGCCGCGGCGCCGTGGCATTGAGACCGAGCACCACGCCGAAACGGTATTCGAGGCTGCTGGTGGTACCGGGGACATGCCATTCGCCGGCAACGATGGGACCGGCCTGATACGCACGATCCGCAGGCCGCGCATAGGCTTCGATGCCGGGGCGAAAAGCGGCGGAAACTGCATAGGTGCCCGAATAGCTGTAGCGAAACTCGTACTTGCCAGCGGCGCCCGCGCCGACCTGCTTCTCCCAGATGGCATTGAACCGGTGGGTGAACCGCCCCACCGTTTTCTCAACCAGCGGTCCAAACTCGACGGCGTCGGGTTTGCCGGCAATGATCTGGTGCTCGTACGAGGCCAGAAACCCGAAGTCGGCCCAATATTCACCCGGCTGTGTGAACTGGAACGTGTTCTCGAACTCGTAGCCCAGCAAGCGCCCGCGGCTTCCTGGTGCCCGCTCATACCGCGCAAGATAGATCTCCGGCTTCCACCAATCGGTGAACGCGTGGGAAATCGATAGTTCGGCCGCGCGGCCACCGTTGAAGTCGGCGCGTGGATCGCCATAGCTATAACCGCGCAGCTCGATCTCCGACTGGGTGGCGAGGACGTGCGGCGAATAAACGATGAAGTCGTCTGCCCGGACGACGCCAGTGGCGAGCAGGAGGATGGCCACCACGCCCAGGGTGCGTGAATGCCGAGCGCGGCCGTGACGTCGCAGGGCCGGAGATTTCCGAGCGAAGGATGTATACACGGGATGGTTCCTTGGCTGATGGTTCAAGACACACGCTCCCGTCCGGCGGCAGCTGCCGGACGGGAGCGTGCAACAAAAGGGGATGGGTTAGCGCAACGACTCGGAAGCCGGATCCGGGAGCAGTGAACGCGTCCGTGAAGAGGGGGTTGGCGCGGCGCGGTTCAGCCACTGCATGCCACCAGCCAACAGCAGCAACGTGGTCGCGTAGAAGACCAGCTGGATCCCCGCCGGGCTGGCGTCATAGCCGACGAGGATGCCCAGTGTCTGGCCGCCCAGCGAACCGTTCGACAACAGCCAGGAGGTATCCCACACCTGGGTCCCCCAGGACGGCAGCAGATCGCCCTGCACGAAGAAGCGCGCGGCTGTGGAGGCCAGCCCCGACGCCAACAACACCAGCATCCAGTTGGTGACCTGGAAGAAATGCTTCATCGGTATCCGCAACAGGCCGAAGTACAGCGCGAAACCGAGCAGCGCACCGCCGCCGACGCCCAGCGCCATGCCGCCAGTCAATCCGACCGTGCCGATGCCGCCGATCGCCATGCCATACAGAAACAGCACGATCTCCGAGCCTTCGCGCAGCACCGCAATCGCCACCACCGCCAGCAGCAGCGTCAGCGAGCTCGAGCCCGCCTTGACGGCGCTGCCGACCGCGTTCATCTGCTGCGCCAGTTCGCGACCGTGGCTGGACATCCATACCACGTGCCAGCCGATCATCAGCACGGCCGACAACAACACGCAGGCGTTGAAGACCTCCTGACCAGAACCACTCGCGAGGCGAGAGATGAGGGAAGCTCCCATCGCCACCAGCAGGGCGCCGGCGATGCCAAGCCCGATGCCCGTAGCCACATACAGCCCGCGTCGCGCCACACCGCGTGTGGCGGCACAGACAATAGAGACGATCAGTGCCGCCTCCATCACTTCACGAAACACCAGCAAGGCTACGCCAGGCATCGCGTCACTCCACGATCAGCCGGCCTTGGGCCGTGCTTTGATGGAAGTCGCCGAAGAAGCCGTAATTGCCCGCGCGCAACGGCCCGACATAGACGGTGATGCTGCTGTTCGGCAGCACGATTTTCTCGCGATTGAAATCCGTGCTCTCGAATTCTTCCGGCGTGGCGTCCTGGTTGTTCACGATGAGCCTGAACTTGGTGCCGGCCGGCACCTTGAGCTTGCTGGGCTGATAGACGTGATTCTTGATGACCAGCGTGTATTCCGGCAGGTCGTTGGCTGCCGCCGTGCCGGCGAGAGCCAGCAGCATCGGTGCCGCGACAAGAAAGGGATGCTTCATGGGAAGGGCTCCGCGGAGAGTTTGCAAACGATAACTATTCCCATTTGACATGTCAAACGTATGCTTTGATCTGGGTGGGGTAAGCCCAATCACTAGCGGCAGGTGGTGATTCCTAGCTTCGGTCAGCATCGCTCCCGAATACGGGCGACCATTGCAGACGAAAGGCCTGATTCGCCGTCGCCCTACTGCCTATCGCGTTACATCCAGCCTGGCCGCTTGCCAACAGGGATGGCACGTCACTTATTTCTGCAGCGAGGCATCGGCTCGCGTTTTCGTTGTACTGGCGTGGCGCGCGTCCTCTTCCGCATGCAAGTCCGCTTCCGTTTGCACGCGGAATTTCCCGCTGTTGACGTAGGCGATCGCGCGACGGAAGCGATGATAGGCCTCGCCGCAGTTCAGTGCTTTCTGCCCGGGAAATGCCGTGTGAGAATGTGCAGCACATCCCCACGGACGTCGTCCCGCTCAACATCGAAGAATTGCCGTTTGGCCTTGAAGTAACCCAGCTGCAGCACCAAGTACACGCCGGTCGAACCACGGAGCGCCGCGACCGCGGCCTGTTCGGAGGCATTCAGGTCGAAATACAGCAGGCGCTCGTCGTCGGTGAAACGCGGCCGTCCGTAGAGATCGTCGATCTCTTCGCTGGTCAGGATCGCCAGGCGATGGGTATTAGCCGTCATCGTGTCTCACGTGCAAGGTAACTATGTCGGCCAGCCCACGTTCTATGCGACCCTGCGCGAACGGATCGTTTCCGTCGATGTAGCGCATGGCCGAGTGCACATCTTTCCAACCGACGTATTCCATCAGCGCTTTCACATCCCAGCCGTTGGTATTGGCCCAGCCGGCAAAGCCCCGGCGCAACGAGTGACCGCTGTAGAGGTCCGGGGCGGACAGGCCAGCCAAAGTGAATAAGCGTCGCAACAGCGGAATGATGCTGTTGGCGTGTAGCGGGCGTTCCGGCACGTGTCCCCAGCGATCGACCTGGCGAAATAACGGCCCCTGGATGAGCTGCGCGGCGGCAATCCACTCCATCGTGGCCGTGACCGGGCACCAGCGCGACAGCGCCGGAACGCGAAACGTGGTGCCCGCGTGCTGACGATCGCCCTTCGTGCGTGGAAGGAAGCAGGTCATGCCCTGACCCGGCACGAGCTGAAGATGCTCGACCTGCAGGCCAATCAGCTCGTCGCTGCGGAAGCCTCGCCAGAAGCCGAGCAGAATCAGGGCGCGGTCACGCCGGTACCGAAGAGCGGCGGCACCGTCGCTCCGTCCAAGCGCACCTTCGATGACCAGGTCGAGCCAATCGACAACCTTGGCCAGTTGGGTCAGTTGCAGAGGCTCAGCCCGCTTTTCCATCGCTGGATGCAGGGCCTGGATTCCCTTGAGCACCTGTTTCACGACGGGTGCGCCAGTCGGATCGACAAAGCCCTGCGCAGTGTGCCATTGCGCAAGTGCAGCGAGGCGCTGCTTGAGCGTATTGATCGACAGCGTGCCGGCATAGGCGGCCAGATAGCGCGCCACGTTGTCGGCAGTGGCCGGCAAGTGGCCACCCCAGGTAACTTCGAAATGACGCACCGCCGACGCATAGCTGCGTCGCGTATTGGCGCGCGTGGCGGCCGCGAGGTACCGATCGATCGACGGCGGTGGCGGAGAAGCACTCATCTCAGCCACTGTGCAGTGAGGCAATCAGGGGACAGGCAATCGTGCCGTGATGCGAGTCGCACTGAGCCACCAGTCGGGACAGAACCGTCTCCATGCGCTTGAAGTCTTTCAGGCGCGCGCGCACGTCGACCAGATGCCGCGCGGCGAACTCCGCCGCCTCGCTGCAATGGGTGCCATCCTCCAACGTGAGCAGCTGCGCGATTTCGTCGAGGCTGAAACCCAGCCGTTGCGCGGATTTGATGAATTTCACCCGGGCGACATCCACACCACCATAACGCCGAATGCTGCCATACGGTTTATCCGGTTCCGGGAGCAGGCCCTTGCGTTGGTAGAACCGAATGGTTTCCAGGTTGACCCCGGCGGCTTTGGCAAACGAGCCAATGGTCAATGGCTCTGAACTGCTTCCCATACCGGTTGACTCCGTATATGACTACGGAAGTAGCTTACGCCCGGTTCATCCCTTTGGAGAAGCCCATGTCCGTGTCCGTTGGCATCTACTCGGTGCCGCTTGTGTGCGAGGCGGTGCCGCAGATCGGTTGCGGGTGCCTTGCCAAACCCGTTTTGGCACGCCTAGAGGTTCACCCTGATATTGCAGAGGCTTGGCTGCACCATCGCGGTGACGTGATCGCGATCAAATGGCTGCGTGAGCTTGGGGTCAACCAGCAGGTCGGTCTCCTGCGTGCTGCCCTCGGCGGTGACAGCCAGGTGGCTTTGGTAGCTGCCGCGGCGTCGTCGACGTTGCTTGCCACATTTCCGAACCCTTCGTACTGGTACCAGCGCGAGACGGTCGATCAGCTCAGTCAGGAAGAGGCGCACACCATCGCCGCCCGTCTCATCCAGCGGCTGTCGCAAGCACGCGTTCCGTTGCCCGATGGGGCTGCGCTGCAATGCGATCTCGCGTGTGCGCTGCAAGAGGTTCTTGTGGCGGACGAAGCCATGCCCATCGACGCCCGGCTTGCTCGGCTACTCGGGGTGGCGCGAAACACATTCCAGCAGCATCTCGGATCACAGGCATGGTCGCGGCTGGATGCGTGGTTGACGCCCGCTGCGCTCCTCCCCGAGGGCGCGGGTTGACGTGCCGACTTCGCGCCGTAGATCGTGGATACGACTCCGTGCTTCAGGCTAATGCGGGGCCGACGTCTGCGATCCGCTGCGTCTCAGGTTACGACAGGACGGCTCCGCCACGCGAGCTGGATCATGAATGACATTTGCGTGTGCAACAGCGTGACCGAGGAGGACATTCGCCACGCGGTGGTGGCAGGGGTGCGCAGTTTCGAAGCATTGCAGTGGCTCACCGGTTGCTCGGGTGGCTGCGGAGGCTGCGAACAGGAAGCACGCCGGCTGCTAAGCGACATCATCACGGAAATCGCATGCGCATATCCGACCTTCCATCTCATGCCGGGTCAAGATGGACAGTAGGCATCGGCCAAGGCTCCCGTGGGTCCTGGAATCCACGCTTGATGTCGTACCAAAGTACGGGAGTAGGCTCTGTACCCATAGCGGGCATTGACCGGTCGCGCGATTCGAAGATGAGGATGTCGCTGGTCGACATGGGAAATGTTTCCGCATGAGTTCCGCGTGTCACCTTCTAAGAAGGCCGGAGTGTTTCTGGCCACGTACTGGAGAGTTGAGAATGAACACCGCATCGATTCTGAAATCCGTTCTGGCGGGAGGACTCACGTTGGGTCTGACCACAGTCGCATCGGCTGCAGCCATGCAGAGCAAAACGATGTCGATGAGTCATATGGAGAAGTGCTACGGCATCAACGCGGCGCAGAAGAACGACTGCAAAGCAGCAGGCCACTCTTGCGCCGGCCAGGACACCAAAGCCCGCGATCCAAACTCTTTCGTCGCGGTACCCAAGGGCCTGTGCGAGAAGATCGACGGCGGCAAACTCGAACCGGCACTGAAGGGCTAAGCAACGCGATGATGCACGACGCGAGAACGCTCGCGGCGCGACCGATCTCGGCTCCTTCTGGAGTCGGGATCGGTCTGCGTGCGCCACACCTGCAGCGGGTGTTGAGCGAACGTCCGCGCGTGGCGTGGTTCGAGGTGCACAGTGAGAATTTGTTTGCCGACGGCGGAGCACTGCATGCGGCAATCGAGCATGTGCGCGCCGACTATCCGCTGAGCCTTCACGGTGTCGGCCTCTCGCTGGGATCGGCCGACACCTTTGACGACGAGCATCTGGCGACGCTGTGTGCGCTGGTGCAACGCTTCGAACCGGGGCTGGTTTCCGATCACATCTGCTGGGGCGCGATCGGCGGCATCCACCTCAACGACCTGCTGCCGCTACCGTTCACCCGGGAGGCGCTGGACCTGATGGTGACGCGCGTGCAGCAGGTGCAGGACGCGCTGGGCCGGGAGTTCCTGGTCGAGAACGTCTCCAGCTATCTCACGTTCCAACACGCCGAGATGAGCGAGTGGGAGTTCGTCGCCGAACTGATACGCCGTAGCGGCTGCGGCCTGCTGCTCGACGTCAACAATGTCTACGTCAACAGCGTCAATCACGGCTTCGACGCGCATGCCTATCTGCGTGCGATGCCGCGCGCGGCGGTGCGCGAGATCCACCTCGCTGGCTTCACCCGCAAGACCGATCTCGCGGCACCGTTGTTGATCGACAGCCACAGCCGACCGGTGGATGCCGAAGTCTGGGCACTCTACGCCGAGGCGCTGGACCTGGTCGGCCCCGTGCCCACCCTGATCGAGTGGGATCAGGACATCCCTGAACTGGAGGTGTTGCTGGCGGAAGCCGACCGCGCCGAGGCCCTGCTCAATGGTCACCGCACCCACACTGCTTGAGCTGCAACGCGGTTTCGCCGACGCCATGCTCGATCGTGGCGGCGACCTCGCGCAGTGGGTCGTCGGTGCCGCCCTCACGCCTGCTGCGCGGTTGCAGGTCTACAGCAACGCCATCGCCAGTACGCAGATCGAAACGCTGTGCGCCACATACCCCGCGGTGCGGGCCCTGGTCGGCGAGGCCTTCTTCGAGGCCGCAGCGATGCGCTATCGCCTGCACCATCCGTCGGCGCGCGGCAACCTGCAGACGTTCGGCGGCGCCTTCGCCGCGTTTCTGGCCACGATGCCCGAAGCGGCAGCACTTGCCTATTTGCCTGATGTGGCGCAATTGGAGTGGCTACGCCAGCAGTCCGCACTGGCCGCTGAAGCATCGCCACTGGCCCCGGCCACGCTCGATGACACGCTATCGTTGCCCGTGCGGTTGCATCCCAGCTTGCACCTGCTGACCAGTGCGCATCCGGTGCTGACGATCTGGCGTTACGCCACCGCGCCCGAGGGCGCGCGGCTGCAATTGGATGGTCGCGGTGAACAGGTCGCGCTTTGGCGCGACGGCAATGAGGTGGCGATGGCAGCGTTGGACGCGGCGAGCTTCACCTGCATCGCCACACTGATCGATACGCGCGACTTGGAGACCGCGCATGTGGCGGCGCTGGCCATCGACGCGACATTCGACCTCGCGGTGTGTCTACGTAGTTTGCTGACACATCAGCTGATCGTAACGGGTTGATGTGTGTTCAGACAGAACCCTTTGGCAGGAATCAGTGCAGGCCACAGCGCGGAGGTCACCCACTGAAACCCAGACGCTTGACTCTGTACCTAAGTACGCGAATAGAGTGCTCCCATAGCGTCCCCCTCCATGCAGAGCCCTCCATGAAAAATACCCAAGGCATCCAGAAAACAGGTTCCGGCGCTCTTCTGGCCGGGGGTATCACCGCACTACTGGCGTCGACCTGTTGCCTTGGTCCGCTGGTCTTGGTCGCCCTTGGGTTCAGTGGCGCCTGGATCGGCAACCTGACTGTGCTTGAGCCGTACCGCCCGTACTTTATTGGCGCTGCGCTGATCGCGATGATCTTCGCCTGGCGACGCATCTACCGGCCTGCCACGGCTTGCGCGCCTGGTGACGTCTGCGCTGTGCCACAGGTCAGGACCACCTACAAAGTCTTGTTCTGGATCGTCGCAGCCCTGGTGCTCGTGGCGCTGATCTTTCCCTATCTCGCCCCGCTGTTTTACTGACCCGTCGGAGGATCCACCCATGAAGAAACTTGCCGCTCTCATCGTCCTTGCCACCGCCATTTCCGCGCCTGCCTGGGCGGCTACGAAGACCGCCACCCTGTCGGTGTCTGGTATGACGTGTGCCGCGTGTCCGATCACCGTCAAAAAAGCGCTGTCCAAGGTTCCCGGTGTCGAAAAGACCGAGATCCTGTTTGACACGAAGGAAGCCGTTGTGACCTTCGATGATGCCAAGACCAGCACCCAGGCACTCGTCAGCGCCACGACGGATGCGGGCTACCCCTCCACCGTTAAGCACTGAAGCGTCCAAGGCCATTCCCATGTCCCTTCCTAATCCTCTAACGCGCACGGCCGACAAAGCCGGCGTGATCGGCGCCATCGTCACAGCGATGGGCTGCGCGGCGTGCTTTCCCGCCCTCGCCAGCCTGGGTGCCGCCATCGGGCTGGGCTTTTTGAGCCAGTACGAGGGCGTGTTCATCCGTTACCTGCTGCCGCTGTTCGCCGTCATCGCCTTGCTGGCCAATGTGATCGGCGGACTTCGTCATCGGCAATGGCCACGGATGATCCTTGGCATGATCGGTCCCGTCCTGGTGCTGGCGGCCGCCTTGCTCATGAGCACCATGGGGTTGCCCACGGCGTGGTTGCTCTATCCCGGTCTGGTGTTGATGGTCGCGGTATCGATCTGGGATCTGGTATCCCCGCCGGGAAAAGGTCACGGCGGAGCGAACCGAGACCCCAGCTGTTGCTGAGTGGCCGCCATGACCTTCCACTGGCGGGTTCTTGGATCACGCCCGCGAATAGCCAGCGACCAGCCCCCTCGGCATGACATCCGGAGATGAAACACATGAAGGTGTGGCTGATTGCCAAGAAAACCGACCTCATCACAGCGGCGATCGTCATCGGCATCGTGCTTCTGTTGATCGTCGTAGTGCCCTATTGCTGCTGATCGGGCCATACCGCGACTGCGATGTTGGTATGACCTTTCTATCGATTCAACGGTGGGCCGCTTTGCTCGAAACCGAAGCGGCACACCCCTATCTGCCAGGAACATCATGAACGAACAAACCCTTTCCGTGACCGGCATGACGTGCGCGGATTGTGCTCGGCATGTCGAGAAGGCGCTCAAGACGCTCACTGACATCGTCGTGGCCGACGTCGCCTACCCACAAGGTGTGGCGCATATCCGCAGCATCCAGCCATTGAGTCTGGAGCAACTCAACGCGACCTTGCCGAAAAACTACCGGGTCGCCGCAGCTCCATCAGCGCACGCCGACACACCTGCGGCCAAGCCGTCCAGGCTCAACCAGGCGCTGGACTCGTTGGGCGGTCTGTTCAAGTCCCGCAGCGATGTCGGCACCAAGCCCACCGATGCCGAGCAGCGTCTGCGTATCGCTGTCATCGGCACCGGCGGCGCGGCCATGGCTTCCGCTCTAAAGGCCGCGGAACTTGGCGCTCAGGTGACGATCATCGAGCGCGGCACCATCGGCGGTACCTGCGTCAATATCGGTTGCGTGCCCTCAAAGATCATGATCCGTGCCGCGCACGTGGCGCACCTGCGCCGGACCAGTCCGTTCGATGACGGCATCTCCAGTACGGCGCCAGTGGTTCGGCGTGACCGACTGCTCGCCCAACAGCAAGGTCGTGTCGACGAATTGCGGCACGCCAAGTACGAGGGCATTCTCGACACCAGCCCCAACATCCAACTGCTGCGTGGTGAAGCGCGTTTCAAGGACGCACACACGCTGGTCGTCAAATCGACGGCAGGAGATGAGACGGAGGGTTCCTTCGATCGCTGCCTGATCGCCACCGGTGCCAGCCCGGCGGTTCCGCCCATCCCGGGTTTGAAGGAAACGCCATACTGGACGTCCACCGAAGCACTGGTGAGCGGTGCCATTCCACCAAGGCTCGCTGTCATCGGCTCGTCAGTGGTTGCGGTGGAGCTGGCGCAAGCGTTTGCTCGGTTGGGCAGTCGCGTGACGATCCTGGCGCGCAGCACGCTGTTTTTCCGTGAAGATCCAGCCATCGGCGAGACCATCACGGCCGCGTTCCGCGCCGAAGGCATTGAGGTGTTGGAGCACACGCAGGCGAACCAGGTTGCGCACGTGAACGGCGAATTCGTGCTCACTACCGGGCACGGTGAAGTGCGTGCCGATCAGCTGCTGGTGGCGACCGGTCGGACCGCCAATACGCGCGGTCTCGCGCTGGATGCCGCGGGTATTGCCGTCAATGCCCAGAACGCCATCGTGATCGACCGCAGTATGCAAACCAGTGCGACGCACATCTACGCCGCAGGTGATTGCACCGACCAGCCGCAGTTCGTCTACGTGGCGGCCGCCGCCGGTACGCGTGCCGCCATCAACATGATGGGGGGCGAGGCGGCCCTGGATCTCACGACCATGCCGGCGGTGGTGTTCACCGAGCCCCAGGTCGCAACCGTGGGCCTAAGCGAAGCGGAGGCTCACCTGAAAGGTATCGAGACGGATAGCCGCACGCTTTCACTGGACAATGTGCCACGGGCGCTCGTCAACTTCGACACCCACGGGTTTATCAAGCTGGTCGCCGAGGCCGGCAGCGGCCGGCTCATCGGGGTGCAGGCGGTCACGCCGGAAGCGGGTGAGATCATCCAGGCTGCCGCACTGGCCATCCGGGCACGCATGACGGTGCAGGAGCTCGCCGATCAGTTGTTCCCGTACCTGACGATGGTCGAGGGCTTGAAGCTGGCGGCGCAGACCTTCACCAAGGATGTAAAACAGCTGTCGTGCTGCGCGGGATAGCCGAAAGGAAGGTAGAGCCATGAGCTGTTGCAGCCTGCCAGTGGTCGAGTGCGTTGTTTGCGGTACGTGGATTCCTTACGACTCGGCGTTCGCGTTTGAGGACGGACAGGATTCCGAACCGGTTTGCAGCACGGCATGCCGCGCTGCCTTCCTGAAGCCGCGTTCCTTCAACGAGGAACGCGGCAAGGCGTGTATCGAAGCGAGACGACCGTGACCGCCTACACGATATCCAAACTGGCGCAGGACGCTGGCGTGAGCGTTCACGTAGTGCGCGACTACGTGCTGCGTGGCTTGGTCCACCCAGCGTGGCGCACAGAGAGTGGCTATGGCATCTTTGACGGCCCAGCCTTGGCGCGGCTGCGCTGTGTGCGCATGGCCTTCGAGGCCGGCATCGGCCTGGATGAATTGGTTCGCCTGTGTCACGCGCTGGACCGCGGTACCACCGATGTCGAGGGATGCCTGGCACGCCTACATTTGTGGATTGCGGCGCGACGCGAGACGCTGGCGCTGCTGGACCGGCAGTTGGTGACGATGGTGACTGCTCAGTCTTCGCGTGCTGAAGCGGAAGGCACCCATGCGTAATACCGATCTCAACGGAACAACACACACCTCGCATGGGCGAGCCTACGCCTGGGGTGTGCTCGCCTTGCTGACGTGCCCTTGCCACCTTCCGCTGTTGGCACTCCTCCTGTCAGGGACAGCTGCGGGTGCTGCGCTCAGCAACCACTTCGGTGTTGCCATCCTCGGGTTAGCCACACTATTCATTCTGTCGTTGACGAGCGCGTTGCGCGCCTTGCGGAAGCGGCCATGACCGTGTCACCGGCCGACGGTGCGCTGATCACGAGACCTCGACCGCAGGGGGACCTCCCCATGAATACGCTCCACGCCCCCACCGTCAATTGCGCGATCTGTTGCACAGAGATCCCGCTGAGCGCCGCGCTGACGCCGGAAGGCATGGCCTACGTCGCGCACTTCTGCGGCCCGGCGTGCTTGCAGCGTTTCTCGGCGCGCGCCGAGCACGAAACGGTGCCGGCGGCGACACCTTCTTCGGAAAGTAACAAGACGGATCAGGCTCAGAGCTAAACGCCCTGTCACCCATGAATCCCGTGCCGCCCCCAACGCCACATGCTGATACCGCAACTCCGTTGTTTTCGGTGCTGACGCTGGATGGCGGTGGCGCCCGCGGATACCTGACCCTCAAGATTCTCGAACGTGTCGAGGGGTATCTGAATACGCTGACTGGCGTCGTGCTTCCTTTGAGTGCTCGGTTCGACCTGATCTGCGGCACCTCGACCGGCGGGATCATCGCGCTGGCCCTGGCGCTCGGCCGACCGGTGAGCGAGATATCGGTATTGTACGAGGCACATCTGCCACGCATTTTCGGCTCAGCGATTCGGCGCTTCGGGTGGATCGGGAACTTCCGCCCCCGTTACCGTAGCGATGCGTTACGTGAGGCCATGCAAGCCTTTTTCGGCGACCTGACGCTAGCTGAGGTGCAGACCGATGTCTGCGTTACTGCCGTCTCGCTGATCAACGCTCGACCTCATCTGTTTCGGAGCGACTATGTCAAGCCAGGGGTATGGCACGACGATGATCGCCTCGCCGAACTGGCGCTGGCCACGTCCGCTGCGCCGACCTTCTTCGCTGCCCATTCGATGGAACATCTGACCGACCTCGTCGACGGTGGGCTGTATGCCAACAATCCCGCACTGCTGGGTGTGGTCGAGGCGTTCCGGTTCGGCCGCCCGAGTCGTCGCGGCATCGCACCGCCTTACGATCTTGGCACCACCTGTCTGGAACAACTGGCCGTGCTGTCGGTGGGCACCGGCGAACAATGCGCTATGCCCTACGACCCGGATCGCTTGCGTAGCGGTGGGCGCCTGGCTTGGGGCGCGCATTTCCACAGCGTCGTCAACGAAAGCCAGTCGCAGTACATCAATCTGTTGGCGGCAGGCCTGCTCGGCTCGGCCTACCACCGCATCAATCCTCACCTGGATTTTCCGATGGCCATGGATGAGGTACGCCACCTGCCAGCACTGAAGAACTTGGCGGAACTGTCCGAACTGGATGAGACATTCCTACGCACCCGAATCGCTGCGTTCTGAAGCATGAATGGCCTTCACGCGTTACGGGCAACGATCCCCTTATCGTTAGTTCGATTTCTCTTGACTTTGGAGTTAACCCCAAGGTTTAGCATGGGCATACCGTCATCCAGCTGGCCTTTTGGCCTGCTCCGATTCAAGCGAAGGGGATTTCGATAGAGAGCCTACCCGACGGTCGAACTCAAGCCAAACTGGAAGGAGGATTTGATGACAGAGCGGATTGATTTCACCGTAACCGGTGACGAGAAAATCCACTGCAGCGGCTGCGAGACGCGAATTCGTTTCGCGCTGCAGCGCCTGCCAGGCGTCCAGCACGTGACCGCCGACGCCGGCACGCAGCGCGTGGTGGTCGCGTTTGACCAGGTACTGCTCACCGCCAGCCAGATCCGCGAGAGGCTGAATGAGCTGGGCTTCCATGTCGAGGTGTTGTCATGACTACTGCAACGTCCATTGAATCGGCTCCGCGCTTCTGGAGTGAAGAGCCTTCCAGCCTGCCAGGCCGGCGGCGCATCCGGGCGCGCATCGGTGGCCTGCACTGTTCGCTGTGTACGGGCACGATCGAAAAGGCACTGGGTAAGCGACCCGGCGTCGACAAGGTCGCCGTCAGCCTGACCCATGAACAGGCATTGATCGAGTATGACCCCCAAGTCGCAGACGCCGCGGACTTGCTGCAGACGCTCAAGGACATTGGCTACACGGTTTCCGATCCACGCAAGCTGCGTCCGTACGATGAAGAAGAACGCGCGCTGGTGCGCGAGCGTGGCCGCTTCCTGACCGCCCTGACGGCCAGCATCGCCTCGATGGGTCTGGTCGGCTATCCGGTCGACAGCGCCTGGTTTGTGCTTTGCGTGTTTTCTCTCGTCAGTCTGGTCGCCTTTGCCTTCGTCGTGTTGCGTGGCTACGGGCTGCAGCGGGCGATCGTCGGTACGACCCTGCTCGCAGCGTTCGGCGCGGGCATCTATTATTTCAAGCTGCGCGGCGTGTTCGGCGCGGCCGTCCCGTGGCTGACCGGCGCACTCGCCCTGACGCTCATCTTCGGGGTGGGCCAGCACATTGTGAGAATGGCCTTCATGGCGCTGCGGCGCGGCATCCTCAACCAGCATGTGCTGGTGGAATTCGGGGCGTTCGCGGGCCTCGCCGGCGGGGCGATTGGCCTGGCGCTTCATCCGGTCGCTTATCCGACGGAAGCGTTTTTCGCCGTGACCGTGATGGTGCTCAGTTATCACATCTTTTCCGAATGGCTGTCGCTGATCGTCAAGACCCGCAGTTCGCAGGCGGTCAAGAAGCTGCTGGACCTTGAGCCTGACGTCGCGTATCTCGTCCGGGATGGTCAAGAACACGAGGTGCCGCTCGAACAGGTGCGCGTCGGCGACTTGGTGCGTATCCGCCCGGGCGGTCGCGTGCCAGTTGACGGCAAGGTCGAATCGGGCGAATCGGACGTGGACGAATCACTCGTCACCGGCGAGCCGCTAGCCGTCGACAAACGCAGCGGAGACCGGGTCGTGAGTGGCGCGCTGAACGGACACGGCACGCTGCTCGTGCGTGTCAGTGTGGTCGGGGAAGACAGCTTTCTCAGGCAGGTGATTCGCAGCGTCGAGGACGCCCGCGCCCTCAAACCCGGCCTGCTGCATCTGGTGGATCGCGTGCTGCGCGTGTACACACCGCTCGTGCTGTTCATCGCCGCTGCCGCGGCCCTGTTCTGGCTCGTCGGCCCCCTGCTGGTCGGCGCCTCGCCGGATCTGCAACGGGCGGTGTTTGCTGGGCTCAGCGTGCTGGTGATGGGGTATCCGTGCGCGGTGGGGATTTCGGCCCCGTTGTCGATCGTGCGCGGAGCGGGCGAAGCGGCCGAACGCGGCGTTCTGATGCGCACCGGTGAAGCGTTTCAGGCGCTGCGACGCGTGAACCGCGTGGTGTTCGACAAGACCGGCACGCTGACCGAAGGCCGCCCCGCGTTGCGGCAGATCGTCGCTACGGTCGGCACCGAGGACGAACTGCTCGCGCTTGCCGCAGCGGTAGAGGCCTTTTCTGAGCACCCGCTCGCGCGGGCGGTGGTGGAGGAAGCGTTTAAACGTGATCTTGCGCTGCCCGAAGTCGAGGGATTCCGGGCCATCACCGGCCAGGGCGTCCGCGCGCAGCTGGGCAGCACGACGCTGATGGTCGGCAGCCCGTCGTTTCTCGCGGCCGAAGCCGTGGATCTCGCGGACCACGACGAACGCATCAATGAACTGGAAGCGCGCGGATTGACCGTGATCGGTGTTGCGCGCGACGGCGTTCTGCTCGGTGTACTGGCGCTCGGCGATGCGCTGCGGCCTGACGCGGCCGATACCGTGCGCCGCCTGCACGCGCTTGGCATTCGCACCAGCCTGATCACCGGTGATAACGAGCAGGCGGCACACCATTTTGCACATGCCGCCGGGATAGAGGAAGTGCATGCCCGTGTGCTACCGGCCGGGAAAGCGGCGCTGGTCCGGCAACTGCAGCAGGGCGCACGGGTGGCGATGGTCGGCGACGGCATCAACGACGCACCGGCACTGATGCAAGCCGATGTTGGCATCGCCTTCGGGAGTGGCGCTGACATCGCGATCGAGTCGGCCGACGTGATCATCCTCAACCAGCGGCTCGGCGCAGTACTCGAGGCCTATGCAGTCAGTCGCAACAGCTATCGCAAGATCGTGCAAAACGTCTCGCTTGCCTTCCTGTTCAATGGCATCGGGATTCCCGCGGCCGCGACGGGACTGATTTATCCGATATGGGGCATGGTCGCGATGGCCGCAAGCGTGACCGCGATCTTTATCAACTCGTTATGGGGTCGGGGTGACTATTTCTTCGAAGCCATCCGGGCGGTTGGGCACCCGCCCCAGAGGCCATCCGATGCGGTCGCATCCTTGAAGAAAACCAGTCACGCGTAAAAGCGTCAAGCGGCGCGTGCCCCACCATTACTGGAGATTTTAGCGATGTTCAAGTCCATCACATTCGAGGTCATCGGCGACCAGCGCCTGAACTGCGAGAAATGCGAGCAGCGTGTCACGCGTCTGCTCACGCCGCTGGGAGGCGTACGGCAGGTGCATGCACAGGCCCATGACCAGCGTATCAACGTCCTGTTTGACACGACGGCGGTCGAACCGGCCGCACTCGCCGCATGCCTGGGCGAGGCCGGTTACGAGACCCGGGTCGTCGGTTGAACGGCCGGTCCGCGGCATTTTATTGAACCGGGTATACAGCCTGGAATCGCCGCCACTGGAGAACCATACGTGCGAACACCCATCAATTCGAGCAAGCGAGACCTTGCTGGTGCGAAGGCATCTCCAGAAGGAAGTCCGGCACCCGAGCCTCGGCGCCGGACCGACCCGCGTGGCGAGGTAACTCGGGCGCGCGCCGGAATGACCATCGGGAAGCTGGCGAAGCTTGCCGACGTCAGCACCGATACCCTCCGCTTCTATGAGGATGAACGCCTGCTGATCCCCGCAAAAAAGAGCGAAGCCGGCTATCGACTGTATGGCGAGGACGCGGTGCGCCGCCTGGACTTCATCAGACACGCCCAGCACTGCGGCATGACGCTATCGGAAATCCGCCAACTGCTTGAGATGAAGGCCGACGACCGCTCGTGCTGCAGTGACGTACGCAGCCTTGCGATCCGCAAGAAGCTTCAGCTCGAACAGAAGATCAAGACGATGCAAGCGATGTCCCAGGCGTTGAGCGAGCTGATCGAGATCTGCACGGACGAAGGCAAGCCGGTGGACGACTGCCCCATTCTGGCAGCACTGGAGTCCAGCATGGCAAACCAGCAGCACGAGCCACACTAATTCGGAACGCGAACCATGAGCATCAGGATTGAAGTGTTTTCGACATCGGGCTGCAGCCACTGCGAGCGCAGCCGAGATAGCCTCAAAGCCATCGCCCAGGCGTTCGCGCAGCGGGTGACGTGGCGCGACGTGAACCTGCTCGATGAACTGGATTACGCCGTGCGACTCGGGGTGTTGACCCCACCGTCGATGGCGATTGACGGCGAGCTCGTGTTCCCGAAACTGCCCAGCGCCGCCCAGCTTCATGACGAACTGGCGCGGCGACTTGAACGTGAACGCATGTGAGTCATTGCCACCGCAACGATGACGCGCGAGGTCGGCGTGACAACGGCCCGGGATAGAACCGGAACACCTTCTGGGAGCACCACATGAATATTGAGTCACTGCGTGCGACGCTTGAGCAGGCAAGCCTGGCGTCGCTCGGGATCGGCTTTCTGCTGGGATTTGTGTTCACCTTCAATCCGGTCGCACTGGCCTCCATTCCGGTTTCGCTCGCCTACGTCACGAAGTCGCGCGAACCGAGAACAGCAATCCTCTACGGCGGCCTGTTCGTTCTGGGGATGGTGGTCATCCAGACGTTACTGGGGCTGATTGCCGGCTTTGGGGGACAGTGGGTAGCACACTTGGTTGACCGGAAGTGGGGCCTCGTCCTGGGGCCCGCACTGATTCTGCTGGGGTTGATGTGGCCTGGATGGATCAGGCTGCCGTTGCCATCGATTTCGCTTCGCGGAAAACGGGCCAGCAGTGGCTGGGGGGCTGCCGCATTGGGCGCCGCCTTTTCCGTCGCGGTCTGCCCGTTTTGCACGCCTGCGCTTGTGGTGCTGCTCGGTGTCGCGGCGGGTATCGGATCGCCCCTGTTCGGCGCGACACTCTTGTTTGCGTTTGCGATGGGGCGGGCAGTCCCCGTCATCCTGGGCGCCGCAGCGGTGGGCTGGCTGGAGAGTCTCGCGATACTTCAGCGTTACCAGAAGGCATTCGAGGTGGCTGGTGCGATCACGCTGGTGCTGGCCGGGTTGTACATGCTGAACGCGTATTTTTTTGTCATTCCCCAACTGGCGGGTTAGGCCAAGCTGACCGATTGACGTAGCAAGGAATTCAACGTGAAACATGACACCACCGCCCGGGGCCCCGACCATCACGAACGGGAGCGCCTGCTGCGGATGCTCGCGGCCGCCACGTTCATTATTTTTTTCCAGGCTTACATGGTCGCGCCGATCATCCCAGCACTCTCAAGTGCTTTCGGTACGTCGGTGCAAGCGGTCGGTCTCGTGGTACCGGCTTACCTGATTCCTTACGGCGTTGCCACCCTGGTCTATGGCCTGCTGGCTGATCGAGTGGGCGTTAATCGTGTCATGTTCGCCTCCCTGGCGGCTTTCGCGATCTTGACAGCGTTGACGGCGACCGCGACATCCGTCAGTCAGATCGCGCTATGGCGTGTGCTGACAGGTGTGGGTGCCAGTGGCGTCGTGCCACTCGCGTTGGTTCTCGTCAGCAAGCTGTTTCCTTACGAGCAGCGCGGCCGCCCCCTCGGCTGGCTGTTCGGCGCGATGGCGGGAGGCATGGCCTTCGGCTCGCCACTGGGCGCGATGCTGGTGCCATTCATCGGCTGGCGTGGACTTTTCCTGCTGGCCGGGATCGCAGGGGGAGTTGTCCTTGGTCTGTTTCTGCCCTATCGCCGCATGATCGCCGGGGCGATGCAGCCAATCGGCGGCTCGGTCGGTGAGCTCTTTCGGGGCTACCTGACTCTGCTTGAGACAGCGCGAGGGCGGCGTACGTATGGCTACGTCTTCGTGAATTCGATGTTCCATTCCGGCGTCTTCACCTGGCTCGGTGTGTATCTCCAGCGACACTACGGCCTTGGGCCTATGGGTATTGGCCTTGCGTTGCTGGGTTACGGCGTGCCGGGATTTCTGCTCGGACCGGTCATCGGCCGCGCGGCGGACAGGTGGGGGCGTGCGAAGTTATTGCCGATCGGGCTCGTATTCAGCGCGCTCGCCGCTGCCGCGCTGCTCGTCGGGTTCCCGCTGCTGCTTGCGCCACTCGTGGCGGCGGTGCTGTCATTGGGCTACGACATGACCCAGCCTCTCTTCGCCGGCATTGTGACAACACTCGGCGGCAAGCGTCCGGGACAGGCGATGGGCCTGAACGTATTCACACTGTTCGTGGGCTTCGGCCTGGGGAGTCTCATTTTCGGCGAGGTGTTGCATTTCGGCTTCGGCGCGGCATTGGGCGTATTTTCAGCCGTTGAGCTGACAGCTGCCGTATGCTCCCGCTGGCTATTTCGTACCGAAATTCCTTCTACACCAACAGGCCTGTCATCCGGGGGTTAGTGTTCGACCGGGAAGTGCATCGTTTGCTCGCGCTCGTCGCCGAGCGTCGGCTCTCACTTCTGAAGAAGGGGTGATTACTTTCGAATCTTGAAGACACTGACGAGGTGCGCCGCCAGCTCGCGCGTCTGCTAAACCTTCAAGTAGTCGTCGCACTCGGCGATGAGCTGCCGCACTGCCGAGCCGTTCTGGCTAGACGCTCAATGTCAGGCATCTGTACGGGCGTCGGGCGCCTTTTTCGCGTCTAAGCGGCATCAGGCGTGATAATCCAACATTATCCCGCCTGAGAAATAGCGTGTTTCTGTGGCGTCTTGTGTGATTGATCGGTATGTAATTACATGGTATGTAATGCATTATGAAATCCATCGAGAGACCGATATGGCACGTGGTGGCTTGTACAAGACCGAGGTCCAGAAGGCGCGGAACAGTCTGTTGGCGCAGGGAAAGCATCCTTCGGTCGACGCCTTACGGGTGGCCTTGGGCAATACCGGCTCCAAGACCACCATCCACCGCTATCTGAAGGAGCTGGAGGCCGAGGACGGGCCACGTGTCGGTGCGACGGTGGCGATCAGCGATGCCTTACAGGATCTAGTCGGCCGGCTGGCCGAACGCCTGCACGAGGAGGCCGAGGTCCGGATCACCGCGGCGCAAGAACGCTTCACGGCGGAACGCCAAGCGCTGACTGCCACCGTGGAACAGCACCGCCAAGAAGCCACGGCGCTCAGCACGCAGCTGCAGCGTACCGATATCGCCCTGCAAGACGAAAAGGCTGCCCATGAACAGGCCCAACAAGGGCTTCGTGATCGCGCGTTGCTCGTCCAGCAGTTGGAGGAGCGGGTCGCCGGCATGACCACTCGGCTGACTGAGCACGAAGCGCACATTCAGTCGCTGGAAGACAAACACCAGCATGCCCGCGATGCCTTGGAGCACTATCGGACGGCAGTCAAGGAACAGCGCGACCAAGAGCAGCGCCGGCACGAACACCAGGTGCAGGGACTGCAGGTCGAGTTGCGACAAGCCAACGACACCATCACGAGCAAGAATCACGAGCTACTGCAGCTCAACCGCGATAATGCCCGGATGACCGAGCATATCAATCAGCTCGACAAGGAGTTTCGCCAGTTCCGCACCGAGCATCAGAAACTGCAACACGCCTACGACGCGAATCTGCCGCTGGCCAAGGAGCATCCAACCTTGCAGATGCGTTTGGCCCAGGCCGAACAGGGGCAGGCACATCTGCAAACCCAGCTCGCGGCGGCCGAAACTCTATTGGCCACCGAACGGGATCACCGGCGACAGGCAGAGACCCAGTGCGCCGCCAGCCGAGCACGGTTGGAGGTACTGGAAGAAACATTTGCTCGAATGCGCACAGTCAGTACCTCAGACGCCCATGAAGCTGAAGTGATACCTCGTGGGAATCCGGCGTGATCGAACATCCGACGTTGCTAGTCACGACGAAGATAGATCATTGTTATATAAGCTATTTTAGCGCTTATTTTATACTATCGGGGGATGGCACAAATAGCCATACAGCTAATTTTAGCTAAGTCCAGCTAAACCAATCGGGAGTTCCCCCGGCTCCGTCCGCCGGGTTACCTTTAGTGAAGGCCGATTGTGGCACCTTATTTTTTATAAACAATAGTTTACGGCGTTTTCCGGAAATTTTGAGGATTCCGGCTTAGACCCCCGGATCGGATGGTCATCGAGTTGGCCGCAGTTCGCGGGCAATTGGAAGGGATGGGCACGGCGGTGCAGTCGCTCGAAGCCCGGGCGAAAGCCGCAGAAGCTCGGTTAACTCAGACACCCGCACCGCCTCGAAAACGCCGGCAACATTAGAACATCGAAAGACGCGCTTTACATTTTTGGGGGTTGGGCAAAATTAGCCATCTACGCCTCCCATCCCATAAAAACACGCACCATGTGGGCATGGTACGGAGATTTCCTGCTTTGTCAATCCGTATATGTACGATGTACGTTCTAAAGAGTATCTTTTACTTGACAAACGTCCCATAATTGGGATTATGGGAACAAACAGGGGGTTTCCTCGATCCTGAAATCGGGGAGACCATGAAGTGGAAAATTCCGCCGAGAGTGCTGCTGAAATGAAGCAAGCGATGAGCGAAACCCAAGAACAGGTTGCTGTTGAACGCTTCGACCTGGCCTCCTACCCGACGCTCCTGCGCACGGCGAAAGATCCGACCAGGCTTCGCCGCCAATTCGACGTCCTCGCCGAGGGCGCTGCATCAGGGCAGATCCGTAACGTCGTGTACAACGACGCCCGGGAAATCGTTTCCCGGGCCGTGGAAGTCGCCTGGAAAGCCGTTCGGGGACCGCACACAGACGGCCGCTGGCTCAAGCTTCCGGAGGAGGTCCGCGACCTGGATAGCAAAATCAGCGTCTGGGGTATCCACAACGTCACCGCCGCCTATAAGCGCCTCGTCGGGACCAAGGTGGTCCACCCCTTGATTGCGAACATGCGCGCGCTGGCCATCGAGCTTGTGCCGCTGGCTACCGCGCTTGCCGACCTGAAGACCAAGATTGTCAAAGGCCGGGCGCCCAGCACCGGGCCAAGCAAGCCGGAGAACCCCAACAAGGTCGTGAAGACTTGCCCGTGCTGCTTCCGCAAGATCGCGGTCGTCCGCGGCAAGATGGCTCACCACGGCTACAAGCGTCCGGGCATGGGATGGCAGACCGGCAGCTGCCCTGGCATCCGATTCAAGCCGCTTGAAGTGTCCAACGAGGGGCTGGTCTGGTTAATCGGTACCTATCGGGAGGATCTGGTCAACTGCAAAGCAGCTCTAGCCCGTCGGGACCAGCTCGACGTGCTCATGGTCCGCCGTGGGCTGGGTGTCGCGAAGGTTACGCCAGACATGCCGGAGTGGAAGCAGGAGCTGCGATTCTGGTGCGTCCGGATCGAGAGTGACATCCAGGGCCTTACGGACTCACTCCCCAGGCTCGAAAAGATTCTCGCCGAGTGGAAGCCGGAGAAGCCCGCGTGAACCGGTCATCACCCAAGAAGCCGCTCACCGAGCGAGTGCTTGATGCCGAAACCCGCGGGAACCAGTGGCTCGCCGACGCCAATGAGGCGAAAGAGCGCGGCGACCACAAACGAGCGGAGCATTGCTGGGAAAAGGGCCAGTTCTGGCTGGACCGCGCCAACCGCCTCCTCGGCTACACCGATAAGCCCGCACCGAAGCACTAATTTCCCTGGAGATGACGACGATGGCCAGATTCACCGGAGCTGTGCGGTTCAGCGATGGCTCGCTGATGTACTTCGTCTACAACGGCGTGGTCGACGTCGCTCGCCCGCGGTTGTTTGCCACCGTGACCGAGGCAGAGGCTGCATGGGATGACACGCCTGACTTCGCCGTGCCGTCCCATGTGAGGGATGCGGAACGGGTGGAAGTGATGCCCTACTACGTTGGAGGGGACCAGGAGGTGATGTTCCTGAGCCAGGCCAGCAAGTCGCTGCGCCTGATCACCGGGCCGCGCGATCTCGACAGCGCGATGCGTGCGCAAGATTACTAAATTCGGATTGCCATCCAAATGAAGACCGTTGTCTACCAGCTGGCCGAGCCGAATGGCGCCTATGTGGGACAGGCTGTCATCGGCCCACCTGATCTGGACCTCACCGGCTACGCGGCACGGTACCGGGCCGAAAACTACGCTGCTGCTGAAGCGAATCAGGATGACTACTGCTTCGTCTCCGAGGAAGGATTCCTTGAGTGGCTGATTGCGAAGGGAATCGTTCGCCCCCTGCCCTATCAGACGCTCACGGTCGCGATCGAGCATACCGGCGAGCACGCCTACACGCCCAAGCACTGGCCCGAATGCCCATCATGCGGCCACGGCCGTGGTGAGGAAGAGATGGGCCGAGTGCTCCATGAACTGAACCGGGCGGAATGGTTTCGCAAGTGCACTGAATGCGGGCATACCTGGGGACATCAGGACCAGCCATACATGGGCGACAAACCTATGCTGGAAGACGACGGGCGCTATGTGGAGGCGGGGTGTGTGCCCTACTCCATCAGCAAGGTCGGCGGCTTTCCGATGGAAAAGGTCCTTGAAGTGTGCCGCGAACGAGGCTGGAGCGAACAGCACGGCATGGATGAGCACGAAGGGATCTCCGCCGCACGTTCGTTTGGCTTGAACGTCGAATTCTTCAGGCAACTGCGGCATGTGGAAGGAAGGGTCACGTTGCGCCGCGTCCTCGACATCCTTCCCGCCGGAAAGAACTACATCATCGCGACCAAGAGGCATTGGCTGCCTGTGGTGCGGGGCGAGAACTGCGACCCGGCCAACACAAGCCTACGCAGCGAAGTGCTCAATTGCTGGGAAGTCACCGAAGAAACCCAAGCATCAGTAGAAGCTCCCGCTTGAATCACACTCGACTTTTGCCGGATGTCCAATCCCTAAAACTACTACCAGGTGGAGTTCGCCAATGTCTCAACACGATGATCAACTCACGAACAAAGATCACGACGATATGGATGCATTTCTCGTCGCCGTACTCGACGACTACAAGTCCGGGGATATCAAGAGGAGCGCGGCAGTCAGCGCGCTTGCACACGTCTTTGGCGCACTCGACAAGCGCAACTACGGCGAGGTGCGAAGCTGGTTCCAACAGGGTAGAAAATTCATCCGCAACTAGCGGCACCAACCGTGAAGGTTTGTGCCGCAGCTATTCTCGACCCGCGGTAGGCAATGCCTCTCTACCACCCAAGCGCGCCGCGAAGCGCGCCTGAAGCTCAGGCGCGCGATCGAACACTTCCTTGCGAAGCGCCTCTTGCCGCTCGGTGGTCGTGGCCCCTGGACTCCATTCGCATAGCGTGTCCGCTACATCGTCCGGGGACTGGCCGTGCTCACCGATACTTTCCTCGATGACGGCCTGCTCGATCGCGCCCCAATCGACGTCCTTGGCGGAACCGAAGGAAAGCGCCTGGTTGGCCTTCTCCCACAGTGTGTAGCCCGTGCCTGCGCGCTCGCGCAACTTGTAGAGGCCCTGAACGCGCCTGGCCTCCTCTTCCGCTGAGCGCGCCAACGCAACTGCGTCCCGGATATTGAACTTCAACATCTCCTGGCCGCCGACGAAGTAATCAACGGCCTCGTCGGCGCGCTGCTTGATCGCATCGGCCGTGGTCAAGCCCAGCAGCACTAGCGCGCGGATGTCCTCGCGGTCCATGTCCTGGAAGCGCGCGATCTTGCTCACCGCAAGATCCACAGGCTGCAGCACATGCACGCGGAAATTCCGGAGGCCGAAATCAATGAATTCGGCATCATCCCGGTAACCCGGGTGCATGAGCGCAAAGGTCGAGTTGTAGTTGGTGTCGATGTACATCGGACGTGTCGAACCATCGCCCTGTTCTACATCGACCAGGACGTCGTTCGGGATGGCAATGCGAGCATCGAACTCCGCATCCACGTCCATCGTCATACGGTTCTGCGTGTACAGATGGACGGCCATGCCACCGGCCAGGTAGACATTCACGGAATGCGAGAGCTTCAGCCGCTCTTCAAGCTGGAGCAATAGCGCCTTGAAGGCCTTCGCCTGGTCGGTCTCGGTGTAGTAGCGCTGGGCCATGTCGCTATGCGGCCAGTTGCCGGGTCAGCATGTCCCGCAGGCGCGGCAAGGAAGCAACCCAGCCGCGTCCCACGACTTCAGCCGTGCTCACGCGTTCGCCCGGATGCCGGTCGAGATAGCGATGACTGGCCAGCTGCAGCCTCTCGGCGGCCCGAGGATGGACGCCCCCGACGACGCCTGCCGCCACATGGAAGACATTGGCCTCGCGCGGACCTTCGGCCACGGCCACCTTGCCCCGGGCGGCGTCCACGCATCGGGTCAACAGAGCCGCTTCACGATCGCGCGCATTCATCGCCATATCACTCATTTTCCACGGTTCGGACCCATGGTGCCACTGTACAGCAGACACGGCCAAGGCGTGACGAAAAAGACTATCAAAAAAGCTTGACGTCGTGGTTTTGATGCGTCAATGTAGCCATACATTAAACCATTTTTCTAACATGCCATATTGACGGAATGCGTTCGCCATAGCCGATTCGGCCGTGGCACTGGCACGGATAGGGACAGAGCGTCAATGACTCCAGCCAAGATCCGAAGGCACCTCGACGCTTCCGAACGGGAGCCCGCGTGATGACCGTCTACGTCGACGACATGCGAGCGAGCTTCGGCCGAATGGTGATGTGTCACCTGCTGGCCGACAGCGACGAGGAGCTTCACGCGATGGCCGAGCGGATCGGCGTCGCGCGCAAGTGGTGGCAGGGACCGCCCAAGACCCGGTATAGCCATTACGATATCGCCCTCTCCAAGCGCGCCCTTGCCGTCCAGGGCGGTGCCGTTGAGATCACGTTGCGCCAGGCGGGGGCCATGAGCTTCCGGCGTCGCGCCACCGGGCAGCTGGGTCACCCTGCGGACGCCCTGGAGTGGCTCGCCCAGTTCCACGCGCAGCGGCGCAAGGCCTGCGCATGAGCACGCATCTTTCAGCGATCGCCGGACTGTTCCAGCGTCACACGTTCCGGTTCGCCAACGAGATCATCCTGCACGACGCCCTCGCCGGCCTGCTCTCCGAGGCGGGGTACACGTTCGTGCGGGAGCACCGGTTCGACAGCAAGAACCGTACTGACTTTTTCCTGCCCGTCGAGGGCGTGGTTATCGAGGTTAAGGTCGACGGCACGCTCTCCCAGGCGCTGCGCCAAGTCTCGCGCTACAGCACGCTGGAAGGCGTTTGCGGCATCTTGCTCGCTGCAGCAACCGCCTGGGGTAGCGCTCCGGTTGGAGACATCCCCGAACTGCATGGCCGCGCTTTGCGCATGGCCCACCTCCAACGGAGGTTCCTGTGAACTACGGGACAGTCACACTTGCAAAGGGCTACTGGGAGGTGCGGTGTGACCCTCAAGTGCGCACGCTCTTAAAGCGCGTTTTCCCCAAGGCTCCGCAGCAGGCAAGCGATGCCATCCGCCTTTCCGACAACGCACAGAACGGACGTGACCTGCTGTGGTTTCTACAGCGGTATCCCATGGAGGTGCGCGACATGCCGCATCTCCTGGCCCAGTCCCATCGCCATATCGAGTGCGAACTCTCGATCGCTGCGCTACTCGGCAAGGTGCGCGAACCGGAGACGTTCGAGCTGGCAAAGCCTGCGCGCGACTATCAGGCGTTCGCCGCCACCATGGTCGAGGTCCGCGGCGCGCTGCTGCTGGCCGACGAGTTGGGCCTTGGAAAGACCGTTTCGGGTATGTGCCCTCTCGTCAGACCGGGCCGCCTGCCCGCCGTCGTCGTGTACCCGGCGTATCTCCCGAACCACTGGGAGGAAAAGATCGCCGAGTTCCTCCCGGAACTCAGAGTGCATACGATCAAGGCATCCAAGCCCTACGACCTGATCAAACGCCCTGGCTCGCGCGTGCGCGACCTGTGGGACACGCTCCCTGATGTCATCGTGATCAGCTACCACAAGCTGCGCGGCTGGGCCGAAACCCTGGCCGAGATCGCGCGCTATGCCGTCTTCGAGGAATGCCAGCAGCTGCGCAATAACAAGAGCGAGCTGTATCACGCCGCCGAATACTTCGCCCAGCGTGTTCCGCTCAAGATGGGCTTGAGCGCCACACCCATCTACAACTACGGCGAGGAGTTCTACTGGGTCATCAACGTCCTGATGCCCGGTGTACTCGGTACCTTCGACGAATTCGTACGCGAGTGGTGCGCAACGATCGGCAACGGCAAGCATCGCCTCAAGGACCCTGACGCCTTTGGCGAGTTCCTGCGACGCGAGGGAGTCATGCTCCGGCGTACGCGCAAGGACGTTGGGCGCGAGCTGCCCCAGTGCTCGGTCATCCCGCATCAGGTCAATGCCGACACGCTTGAACTGAATAATGGCGGCGCTGATGCGATCGCGCTCGCCCGGACCATCGTTGCGCACAACGAGCAGTACCGTGGCGAGCGCTTCCACGCCAGCGGGGAGTTCGACCGGATGCTCCGCCAGGCGACCGGCATCGCCAAGGCACCCTACGTCGCCGACTTCGTTCGGATGCTGGTGGAGTCCGGCGAGCGAGTTGTCCTGTTCGGTTGGCACCGCGCGGTCTACGACATCTGGCTCGAACGCCTCGCCGATCTCAAGCCCGTGATGTACACGGGCAGCGAGTCGCCACGGCAGAAGCGCCTCGCCAAGGAAGCCTTCGTCAGCGGCGAGTCCAAAGTCCTCATCATGTCGCTGCGCTCCGGCGCTGGCATGGACGGCATCCAGTACGTATGCAAGACCGCCGTTATCGGCGAGATTGACTGGTCCTCTGGTGTGATGAAGCAATGTATCGGCCGCATCGACCGCGACGGCCAGGAAGAACCCACGTTCGGGTACGTCCTGCTATCCGACCAGGGTGCCGATCCTGTCATGGCTCGTGTCGCCGGCATCAAGTACGAGCAATTGGAGGGCGTCATCAACCCCGATGCTCCGCTCACCGAGCGCGTGGACATCGGTGAGAACTCACTGCGTGAACTAGCCCGCCACTTCCTTGAGCAAAGCGGCATTGAGGCCGACGAGTCCGAGCTGGAGGCTGCTGCGTGAACGTCTTCTTTTGATCCCATGGAGTAATAACGTGTTCTATAGAAATGTCAGCTTGTTCCGTTTTTCTCCCGCCGTTGCCAAGGACCTGAGCCGCCTCGACGAGGCGCTGGCCGAGCACCGGCTGCGGCCCTGCGGCCCGCTGGAAATGTTCACCAAAGGCTTCGTGCCGCCGGTCGGTCGTGGCGAGGCCGAGCCTCTGACCCACACGGTGAAGCACTTCACGCTGCTGACCGTGGGCGGCGAGGACAAGCTGCTGCCAGCCGCGGTGATCAATGACGAACTGCACCGCAAGGTGCAGAAGATCGCCGAGGAAGAAGGCCGCAAGGTCGGCGGCCGCGAGCGCAAGCGGATCAAGGAGGATCTGCTGACCGAGCTGCTGCCACGCGCGTTCGTGCGCAACTCGCGCCTGTCCGGCTATGTGGACACCAAAAACGGCTGGGTGGTACTGGATACCTCCAGCCGCAAGTCGGCCGAGAACGCGTTGACCCAGATCCGCGAGGCGCTGGGCAGCTTCCCGGCGGTGCCGCTGGCGCCCGAGGAAGGTCCGCGCGTGCTGATGACCGACTGGTTGGCCAACGGCAACTTGCCGGCCGGGCTGACCCTGGGAGACGAATGCGAACTGCGCGACCCGGCCACTGCCACCGGCGCGATCGCACGCTGCCGCCGGCAGGACATGGACGCTGAGGAGGTCAAGGAGCATCTACGCAACGGCAAGCAGGTCTTCATGCTTGGCCTCACCTTCGATGAGCGGATTAGTTTCGTGCTGGGCGAAGACCTGGTGATCCGCAAGCTGAAGTTCCTCGACGTGGTGATGGACGAGTTGGGCGACAGCCAGCAGGACGCCCAGGCCGAGCTGGACGCCAGTTTCGCCCTGCTCACGCTGGAACTCGAACGCTTGCTGGGCAAGCTGGAAGAGTGGTTTGCCCTTCCCCGACCCACGGACGCATGAAATGCAGATCGATCCCAACTTTATGACGGTGGTCATCCGCTTGCCGTCTGATCCGGCAGAACGAAAAGCGCTCGTCGAAAGCTTCAACTTCGGGTCTGACCGCGGATACATGGGCGGCGAATGCACCGCCATGTCCATGGGCGATGTCATCACCGAAGTTGAGCGCCTTGAGGCCAACGCGCCGTGATGACCGACGCCAGCCCCCTTTCGATCCTGGCTATCCATCCGTCACGGTCGCCGGCCTACTCATCCAACCTGCACCGCTGGCTGCGCATGCAGCAGCGGCGCGGCTTGGATCGCGCGATCAACGATCAGGTGTTCCGTGTGACCGCCGGCAGCCTGTTGTGCCGGCGCTATGACTTTGCCCCCGGCGAGCTGATGATCGGTCGTGCCTACGAAAACCAGCCGTTCGCCGATGACTTCTCCGGCGCCCAGCTCATGCACGTGCTGACGATGGGGAGCCAAGCCATCCGCATGTGCTACCCGGGCGGCATGGGTGGCTTAGAGCGCATCAACGACTTCTGGGAGCGTTATCACACCATCGGTCGGTGCGCGATCGATCCCGAGCACGGCGTGCATTTCATCGACGACACCAACCGCTTCGAGGTTCAAGGTGACACCCGCGTGTGCCGCTGGTGCGGCGCCAAACAGCACAAGGCACACCGCACCGTGCGAGTTGACATCGAGACCTGGAAGGCCGCCTGAGCAAATGAACACCGTCCCCACCACCAGTTCCCCGGCGTTCCGATAGGCCATTCTCCCATGAGCGAACCAGCCTCTTCTCCTTTGGTCACCCTCGCCGAGCGGCTTGTAGCGATCGACGAACAACTCGTCGACCCTGAACTTCAGCAAGCCTTGGGCCACGGGCTCGTGCGCGAGCTGCGCACCGCCATTGTCGGGTTTCGACAGCGGCACGCCGATCTGTGGCCGTCTCCACAGACCGAACTCTTCTGAAGAGCCCAGCCATGGACCACTCCACTGCATTGCGCCGTGTTCGAGCCTGTCTTCGCCTGGCTGCTTCGTCGAACCCCCACGAAGCGGCCGCTGCACTGCGTCAGGCGCAGGCATTGATGGCTCAGTTCGGCATCGGCCATACCGAGGCCATGAACGTGGACGAGGCCGAGGCGCCGACCCGCTCCCGCGGGGCCGAGGTGCCCACGTCCATCCTGCTGCTGGCCACGATTTGTGCCAGGGGTTTCGGCGCACGATGCGTCCACGTTCAATTGAACGGGCGCACGGTCATTCGCTTCTATGGCGTCGACGGTATCGCCGACGTGGCTGCATATGCCTTCACGGTCTTGCGTCGTCAAATGGATACGGATCGGCTCAAACATGTGAGTCGTGTGCGCAAACGCGCCAATCGCGAAGAGCGCGGAGAGAACTTCGCGAGGGCATGGATCTACGCCATCAAGCAACTTTTCTCGGATGTTGCACCCAACGAGGCGCAAGTCGCCTTGCTTGAAGAAGCCATTCGACATCGCTATCCGAACGCGACCAAAGGCAATGGCGGGCGAAACCTTACCCGGCGAAAGAAGGTCGGCTCGCAGGTCACCGAGTCGGATTGGGTGGCCGGATACAGCAAGGGCCTCGATGCCAAGTTGCACACCGGCATCCAAGGGGGCCGTGCGGATGAATCCGCACAGAATCAGCTGGCACTGGAGTTCCACGCATGATCACGATCGAGGAAACCGCTGCGACGTGGCGCGTGACGTCCGAGATGCTTTCCGTCATCGCCGCGCGCAAACCATCCTTGCCACCACCGCCATCGGAGTCCTCCCGAGCCGTGCAGCTGCGCGTACGCGCAGCGGGTGGTGAGCATCAGGTGGTCACCTTGCAGGGCGGGCCGGGAGGGTACCGCCGAACGCCCTGCACCGAATGCCCGTGGCGCAAGGACTCCACCGGAGTCTTTCCCACCGAAGCCTTCGTGCACTCGGCAGGAACGGCCTACGACATGGCCACGGAAATGTTCGGGTGCCACCAGAGCGGCACAGCCAAGCCCGCGACATGCGCAGGCTTTCTTCTGCGCGGCGCAGATCACAACTTGACGGTTCGCATGGGTCATATGACGGGCAAGTTCAAGCGCGACGTCCACGACGGTGGTCATGCCTTGCATGCCAGCTACCGTGATATGGCAGTCGCCAACGGCGTCGACCCTAACCACCCAGCCCTGAAGCCCTGCCGGTGATGGTTGGTGGTGCACAGCTACAATCACTCACCTGTCGCCGCTGTTGGGTGAAATGATGAACGACCTCGCGCTGATACCTGTCGCCGCGCAACTGGTCGCCCGTGGTGGGCCTTCGGGAGCAAACCCCGCCATCACCGCCCAGAATGATCTGGAGGCCGCTGCAGCGTTCCTGCGGGCGCGTAGCAGCGGCTCCAGCCACACCTTCGAGGCCTATCGGAAGGAGGTCGCCCGGCTCCTGGTCTGGCTGGACGAGCAGCGCCTGACGTTCGCCGGAATGACGGTCGATGACGTCCACGCCTTCTACGATCACCTGGCCGACCCTCCGCAGCACTGGTTGCGCCCGCGCAAGCCGCGGCACGATGAAACGCTCAGGCCGACGCAGCTCCTGATTGGCCCGTTGTCCAATAAGTCGATCCAGTACAGCCGTGCCGTGCTTGGCCACCTGATGAAGTACCTGCAGCACGCAGGCTACCTTCAGCGCAACGTGTTCCTGCTGTCGCTCAGGCCCGCCGTAGTGAAAACCACCGCTCCCACCAAGTTCCTCGATCTGGAATCTTGGCAATGGTTCTGGCAGTGGTTGACGGCTCGCCCCGAGTCCAAGCCCTTCGAGGCTGCACGTGCGGCGCGCCGCCGCTGGGTCTTCGCCCTGCTCTATCACTCAGGCATCCGCCGTGAGGAAGTCGCGAGCGGCGTCATGGGTGACTTCACGCGCACCGATCGCTTCTGGACGCTGCGCGTGCTCGGCAAGGGCAACAAGGAACGCTTCGTAACGGTCAACTCGGCCCTGCTGGGCGAGTTGCGCGGGTACCGGAACAGCCTTGACTTGCCCGAGTACCCGGTCCCGACCGAGCGCCACCCCCTGGTGATGTCGATACATACCAAGCGCCGGTCCCAGCGCCTCACCCCACGCGCGATCGGTGCGCTGGTGGCGAAGACCGCCAAGGAGGCCGCCGTGGACTGCGAAGACGCACACACACGGGAGCGGCTGCTCAAGCTTTCCACGCACTGGATGCGTCACACCAATGCAAGTCAGCGATTGCAGGCGAAAGCGTCACTCGAATCCACGCAAGACGAACTCGGACATGCCGACCCGCGCACCACGCGGATCTACGCCCAGGTCCACGACGATGCCCGCCGCGAGGATGCCGAGAAGCTGGCCAGGCTCGCGGCTCAACCACGTTCACAAAAAAAGGAAGACTGAGATGATCGCGCACATCCAACACTTTGCCGGTGCGGTGTGGTCACCCAAAACCGAGCGCGGCGTGATGGCACGTCTGCTCTCCCTGCCACCGATTATCGGCATCGCATGCATTCTGGCGGCTGTCGCAGCCCTGCATAGGGGGTGGATCGGGCCAGGCGCGACGCCGCTCTCTGGGGTGGCACGCGCCACCATGATCCTGGTGGCGCTCGGCGTGTTCTGGTCAGGAGCCTGCGGCCTCTGGTACGTCTTGGGCGTGGCCTGGTTTCTCTGGGCCACGCGTCAGGCCAAGCTCCAGTTTCGCGTCGAACAGACGACTGACCCCACTCCCTATCTGCTGAGTTGCCTGTGGAAGCTCCCGATCGCCAGCGCAGCGCTCTGCTGGCTACCAATCTTCACGCATGTCAGCGTTATCCCAGCCAACATACCGCGCTGGGCGCTGGCGATCGGGATGATCGCCTCGCAGCTGATCATCACCTACCTATGGATCGGGGTGGCCCGTGGCGTACTGCGATGGAGGCACGGAATCTGATTGACAGCTGAAGAGACAGACTGCAGCACGGCAGGCCACATAGATCGGCACGACCGGCGCCATCCCCTCTCGCGAGCGCGGAACCTTTGACAACTTGGTGCCGCTGACGGAAACTTCGACAGCGGCTGCGGCAGCCGCTGTCGTCGGAGTGGCTTGACCACCATCAGAACCCGAGAGGGGCCGCGATGCAACACTGGCATTCCACCTTCCAGCCTCCCTTGAGCGCGCTCACGAGGCACAGCCTTCGGCAATCCGACCCCGCCGGCTGAATCCACTTCGTGCACGTGCTGGAGACTCAGCAATGAATGCACCTACCTCAGTTGATAACCGGTTTCTGCCGCAGTCGGCGCAGGATTACTCCCGCCGCGCGAAACACTTGGCGTGGATCACTCAGCGGCCATTGCAACTTTGTCAGGAAATCCTCGCCAAGGCCTACGGCTACAGCGGCGCACACGAGGTCCGGGCTCTCATTGCGGCCGGTCGAGTCGAGGGCGATCCCGAATCGGATTGGCTGGCCACCGCCGGACGCCGAATGCAGATGGAAGGTGAATTTGGCAACCGACTGCTCGATGTCCTGGCCGGGGGCAACACACGCGCGGATCTCGCGACGCTGAAACCTCGGGACTGGCTCGCCCGTGACATCGGCCTCGCCCAGCCGTGGGAGGAACACAAGCGCGAATTTACGCGGGTGCAGAACTCAATCCTGGTAGCGTCCATGGAGGAGCCGGAGGCGCTCCGCGGCACCACGCCTCTTGATTACGGCCGGGCCTATCGGACGTCCTCGGGGGATTACACCATCGCGCTGACCGCGGCTGGTCAAGCGGTGAGGGATGTGCTCACGCGTTGGTACGAGGAGGAAGAAGGTTCGCAGCCGATTTCTGCGCGTGCGCAACGCGATAGGATCGCAGCACTCCGAGCACGCCACTCCGGCAATCCTTGGCTGGTCGCCAATGCCGTCCTGTCGACGAGCTACGCACTCTCGTGCGCCGGAGACCATTCCAGCGACGCGTGGCAGGATGTCCTCACCGAGGCTCGTACAGCAATCGCCTTGTTCGAGCGCATTCTGTCAAGTGAGCAGTGCGCCAGGTACGCCGGCGCCAAGTTGATCTCGGCTGGCTTGGGTTTCGGCAACGAAGCGTATTCCTACCCGAGCACGCTCTTTTACGCAGGCGTTGCGGCGCTCAACACCAACCGCGTGAGCGAAGCCATCGGCTTTCTCGAACGGGCCTACCTGACCGATCCACGCGATGGCGCCGGGGCACGATTCTCCCTGAATTATGCGTATGCGGTGCGCGCCGGGCACGCGGAGCCGCCAGCCTTCTGGGACGAACTGACGTTTGGACAGATCCTGCGCGCAATTACACTGATCGAAACGGGCGACCATGAGGCAGGGGTCGACGCCTTCTCGTATGCGCTGGTCGAGCGACTGTGGCAAGAGTTCAACAATGGATACAAACGGGCGCCACGGTCCTTCACAGGGTTGCTTAAGGCGGCGGCGCCGGTCGCCACCAGCCACGCCGAGGCGTGGAGCACCTTGACCGCTGTCGCCAAGGACGCAACGGTCCAGCGGGTCATCCGGGACTTCATGGCGATGGCGCGACGTAGCTTCTACGTTGACCTCGACCACGACTCGGCATTCCTCGCTGAACAAATCAGAGACGCGCTTGATGAGGAGTCCACGAGTGAATGACACCGTTCCGGCCTCGGCTCGCACCGGCCATGTCGCCTACGCCATGGCGCCAGCCGAGGCGCTGATCTGCGTGATGCAGCTCGGCGTCTCGATGCTCGGCGCGTACTTCGCTGCCGAGCATCATGAGGAACGCGAGTTGGCGAACGTCCTCGATCTGGAAAAGCTCTGCAGTGGCCTACACGGGATCGCTTCCGTGGCCGCCCGCAATGAAGTACCGGCGCACATTCAGGAAGACGAGTTCGGCGTCACCAGCTTATTGACGGGCAGCGCCTTGGTGCCGCTTCCTGGCGGTGCCGTCCACATTGACGTCACGGTCATCTGCTCCTCGGACGCCTCCGACTTCGATGCCATGGCCAGCATCGCCATACCGTTGGCAGCTCAGGTCTTGTGGATGGCAGTTGGCGCGGTAGACGTGGACTCGGTGCTCGCCAAGCTCCCCGACTGGTTTGCCAGTATCGGCATGCCAATTGACGAGGACGAGGAGGAGCCCCCGGAGTTGCCCGATTGCCTGGTAAGCGAGGCCCTGGATGCCGTTCATGATCGGGTGGCGTATCGTGATGGCGTCATTGAGCGCATGCACGCCTCGACCCAGGCGCAGGCGGTGCGGGCTGCCGTAGAAGCCCATCGACGAACCGAACGGCAGTTGACGCGGCACGTTAGCCAGCTGCAGACAGAGCTGGAAACACAGCGTGCCGTTACGCAACGCCAGCGTGATCGCGCCGACGCCGCCGAGCGCTCACTCCGCAGCGCCTCCTCGTCCACGGCCACCGCGCGACCTGCCGGCTTGGCGGCTGGCGTTTCGGCCGCGGACCCACGCGACGCAGCGCTGGACCAGCTCCGGCTGGTCTCCAGGCAGCAAGCCGAGGAGTTGGACCGGCTGCGTGCCGAGGCGTTCCGACTGCGGGAAGATCTTGACCGGCGCGATAGTGCCCCAGCGATCCAGGCGCCGAGGTTGCCCGAGCAGCTACATCCCGCCAACCTGCATGGCCTGGCCAGCTGGGCACAGGCGAGTTTGGGCGGCCGCGTCATGGTGCACGTCAAGGCGGCGCGGGCCGCGCGCAAGAGCGGATTCGCTGACCCGGGCTTGGTATATCGAGTGCTGGAAGCTATGGCGACGCACTACTGGTCGATGCGTTTCCGCGGCGACGTTGCCGGACGCGCCGCCTGGGAAGCGTTCCTTGCCAAGGAGCACCTCACCTGCGGCCCGACTGGCGCGGCGGTAAACGACCACCGCACGCGTGCCGCCTACCTGGTCGACTGGCAGCGACGCACGGTCGAACTCGACCAGCATCTACAAGGCAACAGCAGCCGGGACGAGGCGCGTTCGTTCCGCGTGTACTTCCATGTGGATCTCGAACGACAGGTAATCGTAATCGGCCACCTACCCTCGCACCTACCCAACAGTCACACGTAGCGCTAAGCATCGCATTCTCTGGTTCTGGCTACTTCTCGGCCGAAGCGTTGGCCAGCGTCCGACCGCAGAAGCCGGTGTGTGAGCGCTCCTCAAACTCGGTGACGCTGAAGTCAGACATCCACACTGTTCTCGGATCGCCACTTCAGGTAATCCGACACGTCAAAAAAACCGGCGACGGCCGCATTACGCTCCAGCATCCACAGCGTCTCGCCGGGCTGGATGTGCGCGGCTAACTCTGCGGGGTAATGACCCCGTGGATCTACAGCTGAAGAGTGATCATTGTCCCCAGTTTCCTCCTCTTCACTGGCGGCCGCCGCCTCTTCGGCAAGCACCCGTTCGTACGCCTCTTCGTCGAAAGAATGCTCCCATGGCTTATCCAACCACTCATTCCGAAGACGCTCAATCTGCTCGGGTGTGTCCGTAGGAAGACCTTGAAGCTCACACAGTGCCTGCGAATCAATCTCCTCCGGATAGACCTGCAGCACAACCGCAAGGCGAAGACGATCGGCCGCGTCACGTACTTCATCTTCGATTGCCCACTGCTTTTGCGCGTCCTCCCAGGCCTGGTCCAGTGCCTCAATGTGTTCCAACTCCGCTTGCCGGGCCACCGAAAGCTCCTTCTGCGCCTGCAGCGCATTGAGAAGAACCTCCGCCCAGTTATCAGGAGGTGGACAACAACCTGCCTCGACGAGATGAGCATTCACGACTGTGAGCAATGCCATGCTTTCTTCGCTCACCGGTTCGGTCACGACCGGATCGGTGTCCACGTCTTCGATCGCGGGAGGCATGCCCTTCTTGATACGGCCGTTGCCCATGCGGTCGGTCAGGTAGCGGCTCCGCCACACTTCGTTCGTGCGACCATGCTTGCCTTCCATTTCAAGGCTGCGCGCATACCTTGCGGTGAACATGTGGAAGTAGCGCTGCCGCTCTTCGCTGAAGTCAATGGTGAGGTTGTGGAAGCGCTGATAGAACGCTTCGTCATGGCCACAATTGATGCTATCTCCCTCATGGGAGAGTTCGTGATTGACGATGCTGAAGATGCGATTGGCCGTCTTCATGGGCGTCGCACTCAACTGCCGGACGATACGCTCTTCGATGGCGATGTAGCTTTTGCCATCCGTCCATGCATCCGCGGCATTGGAGGTGCCGATGAAAAAGGTAAAAGCACGCCCGCCATAGATGCTGCCATCGCGACGCTTTCTGCCTCCCGTGCATGCCCGTGCGTAGTGGCCAAGTACGCTTCGCAGAGCCGTCCACACGCGGCGTGTTTCGCGATCCAGTGTTTTCTCACTCACCACCTGGGTGCGCTCCAAGAACGCATCGCGCAGCGTGATGAAGTCGATCAGCGTAGGTACGAAAGCCCAATCGGCAATCCAGGCATCTTTTTTCACCCCGGACAGCGCCGCAGCTTTGAGTTGTTCAACGATCCTTTCAAGGCAGTCCACGAAATCGGAGCCGTTGTGGCAACCAAAGCGCTCCAATGTCTGCGGGTGAATCAAAACGGCCAGACGCTCACGGGCAATGGCTTCGGCCTTGGGAATGTCGTGCCCGTTCTCGACCACGGCAAATTGGGGCGATGTGCCGCCCTTTTTGCCGTAGCGGGTTTTCTGCAGAAACTCGAAGAGGGTGACATGCTTCTTGCCCGGCAAGAGCGTGATCACTTCTTCCTTGTTGAAGAAGTTCAACGAGCCATCTTCACCGGCCAGCAAGGCCATCGCGACTCTTTCCCGCCGCGCTTCCGTCTTCCGATGGTCACCCAGACTCGAAGCCAGCGAACTCGCGAGCGTCGTGAGTTGCGCGGAGATGCGCTTCCAGATCGGGCAGGTCTTCCGGAGGATCTCTGTGCGGGAGACATTGAGCCCGATGGCCTGCTTAGTGACCACTAGGCCACCAGCACCCCACAGGTGACTTGAGTCATGCCGCACAAGCACGCCAAGGTTGTAGATCGAAACCGCACCTTCTTCCTTCACCCGGTAGTAGGCAAATTCGTCTTCGAAGTCCCAGCGCTCGGTGCGAGGGTCGCGCGTGATCACCCGCCCGTTCAACTCCACGATGATCGGCGTGTACTTCACGAGATCCCGAACTTCCTGGACGGCCGACATCAGCTCGACCTCGGAAAGCCGCTCGTACCACGTGCCACTGATACCGCAACCACTCTCAGCCGCATCGAGGTCATCCAGGTCGTAGCCATAGCCCATCGTCCTGGTGTCGACGGACATCTGCCAGCGATTGGACGTCCAGACGGTCGACGCGTGGGCCATGATCTGCCCACGTCCAAGGCGAAATCGACCGTACGTCGCATCGCCTTCGTCGTGGGGCGTGCCAAAGCGCCCGAAGTAGCGGAGCACGTCATCGCGACTCGCGAAGCCTTGGCCATCGTCCCGGCACTCGAACCCGTCGCGCGTCATCGTAAGTTGAACGGTGGTCGCATTCGCGTCCACCGAGTTCATCAGCAGCTCGATGACGGCCTTGCCGATCGAACCTGCCTGGCTGTAGATGATGTGGTGAATAATTTGCGGGTCAAGCTCGAACGGAAGGCGCATGTTTTATCTATCTCATTGTTGGCAAGGCGATGACGCCTTTCGCCAGAACCTCGTCTTCCTGTTCGCGCGCCAGTCGCGAAGCAGGAAGACGAGGCGACAAGCGCAGCGCGTCAGTACCTGTTGTGGCCGAGCCGTCTGCCATGGTCGGGCCTTGGTTATGCCGGTTCACTCGCATCACTTGCATGGACCCGGACGGCGTAGTGCTCGGCCAGCTCGGCGCGCGCCTCACTCACATCCATGCCACAGCGCGCCTCCATGTCATCCAGCATGGCGAAGGCCTGCGGCTCGTCTTCCAACGCCACCCGCTGCTCCTGGTCAAGCTCCAGCAGGTTGAGGCGCCGTGCCTCGGCGTTCAACGTTTCGGCCACAGCGCTGAAGAACGCTTCCTTATCGAACGGCTTGGTCACGAGGGGCGCATCGAAGGCAACGCCAATGACATCCCCGATGCGCTGGAAGTCTTCAGCCGTCGGCTCGTGGAAGCCGACCCCGCCACCCGCAAGCTCATGCACGTCGAGCTGAAAGCGCGTTTCGAGCACGCCTTCCACGGTGGGTTTGGACGATACCCACCACACATGCTCGGCGTAGCTCGGGGACGGATACGAGGCCCTGTCGATGCCGAACCGGCGAGCGGTGGCGGCCATTTGCTCGGCCGTCATCCATTCGCGATCGACCTTTGTACCGAAGTTACGCGCTTTGGACGCGTCTGGGCGAAGCTTGATCGCCGGCTCGGTGACGCTAGTCACCGACACCAGATAGCGAGGACTGGCATCCACCTCGGTCTTCGCCACGGGCTCGATCTCGCCCCACGCAAGGTGCAGGTTGGTGAGCGTTTCCCGCACACGCTCACGCGTCTTGGCATCCCAGTCTGCAGGGATCTCGCCGTTGTGCATGAACACCACTGTAGCCACATCGGTCAGGTGAACCCATGGATTGTCATCGCCCAAGGCGATGCTTTGCTGACCATGGAAAAACTCGGCCAACTTCAGACGACTTCCAAAGAGTTCCTCGTACGCGCCAACGTCATCAAGACACTTCCAGCGCGTGATGAACTCGGCCACAGTGAGCGGCTTGACGTTTTCTTGCGCTGCATTTGTGTCGTCCGTGCTTCCGTCGAAGCCAGGCGGGGTTATCTCGTGGGACTTGTTCATGACTCGATTCCTAAACGCAGGGGACCATGGAGGAGCGGCGTGATACCTTGTCAGCTGATCCCGCCCAACCGTGGGATCACCTTTCATCCACGGTGCCGCATCCTTGCGAGCACCGTTTTTTTTGCTCGAAGCTCGCGATGGGGCATTCCGCCCATTTATCAAAAGTCTATGTCAGAAAAGTGTTTTTCGCTATACCATGACAGCGACACCATCCTATGGCCGGTTATGAACCCCACTGCTGAAATTCTCAGTTCGCTGATCGACCACGCCATTACCGAGCATCGCTCTACCGAGCAGCCCGGCTTCATCCAGGTCATGGCCAAAAAGGACAGCCGGTCGATCCAGAACGACATCCCGGCCGCCTTCGAGATGTACGCCCTGCTCCAGCACTATCTGGGCCACCTGCCACTCAGGGATACGGCCCTGAGTGAGGATCTACCGGAGATCGACCTGACCCCGGGCATCCTTTACGACGGGGAGCACAAGCGCGTAGTCGCGCTGATCGCCTGCGAGACCGACACGCTCCCCTACATCGCTCACTACGTGGCCGACCGCATCCCCAGCAGCGAGCTGAAGGGCCGCGCGGGGACGCTGGCCCTATCCTTCACGATCGAGACCCATGGCGAGGTCGAGCACCTGATCCCGGAATGGCATGCGGCCTGGTACGTGGGCCACGACCCGGGCCACTGCATTCCGGTGCTGACCTTGCGATCCGTGCTTCAGGATGAGCAGTTCAGCGGCGACTGGGTGGACGTCGCCATGCAACGCATGGGCGTGTTTCGGCTGCCGCGAGCCAAGGCATTAGAGGCCTTGCAGCCAAGAACGCAGACGAACTAGCATCAAAACCGACAGCGCTTTTGTGAGGACTTGGGTATGGGTATCGGGACTGGCGTTAATAGCAGCAGCAGTAGCCAAAGCGGTTATGAGGCTTACCAAATTGCAGAGACGGCGCGGCTACAAAGCGAAAACGCTCGCCGAGCAGGTCAAGCCGCTGGCTACAACCAGGGCTATGACGCAGGTTTCAACGACGGTCAGCAAACCGGCTACGACAAGGGCTGGGGCGACGGCATTGAACGCGGCAACAAAGAGCTGTGGAAGGCCGACGGCTACATCAAGAGCCACATCGCGGACAAGGAACGTCTGCAGCAAACCGTCAACGAACAGGCCCAGCAGATCGCACAGCTCCTGGCACACATCGCCACGCTGGAAGGCAACATCGACCGCAAGGACGAAGCGATGGGCGTCATCCAAAACAGCTCGCTCCCAGAGATGGCGCGCGGACTGAAAGTGGAGAACGAACAACTGCGGGAGCAGGTGCAGATCCTTCAAGCTGACAGCACTGAAAACACCAGGAAGGTCAATCGCGCCGCTGTCATGGTGAACTCCATGCGCAATACGCTCACCATCCTCACTGCTGACAGGGAGTCGGAGCGCACGCGCGAAGTCGAGTACATCTTCTGCGAGCAGTACAAAAAGGAGATGGCACGCGGCCTGGAGATGGGTGTGCTCAGCGAGGCATTGGAAGATGACCAGACCTTCGCCACGACCATGCCGTCCACTCATCGCTTCCTGACGGCGATCCTGCAATCTGTCAATGAACGCATTGAACTCGACCGTGTTGGCCACCAGACCACCGACGATAGCGACTGGGTGCCGGACGGTAGCTAAGCGACGATGCACTCCGGCGTGGAGAAACAGAAGGGCCGCCAATTTGGCGGCCCTTCTGTTTAGGCTTCACAGAGTGATCCCATGCTCAATCGAGCATGGAGCTACTGGTTTCATCATCTCGAACGGAGCCCTCCGCCAGAGCACCCGCGCTCGGCGCAGGCGAGAGAGCTGAAGCTGGCCCTCCGCCGCGAATGGATTCCATCGCGCCCCTGACACCCATCGAGGCGGCCATGGCACCATCTTGGGCCGCCTGCTTGAAACCACGGCCAGCGATCACGCTTCCGGCCATCACGCCCATGCCTTCGGCGAACGCGCCTCGATTGGCACGCCCGCCCCCCTGAGCCTGACTCGGCGGCGGGTTGTACCCGTCCGGTCCCGCGTTGACCGACGACGACACGCCCTGCGGCCCCACGTTGACGGCCGACGGACCTTGGCCGCGACCACCACCTCCTCTGGGGCCAAGGCCGCCGCCACCACCGCCTGGACCGCCATCAATGCTTCCACCGGGGCTTTTGCCACCATCGTTACCCAGCCGCCTGGGAGACGGCTGTCCACCGCCTCCCAGGTTGCCAAGCGCGCGAAAACCACCCGAACCACCCATCAGCGAGTGCTCTTGATTCAGCCTGCTATGTGCACCGCCAATCTGGCTTTGAGCGTGCGTCTCGCCCAAATCGTCCACACCACCGCCGATGTACTTCAACACGTGGCCTGGCAGTGCCTGTGGCAAGCCGAAGATCATGTACAGCACTGGTATCAGCACGACGCCATACATCTCGAACCACCAGACGAATGTATCGAACTGCGCGATCCATCCGACGGTCCCCGTCGAGCTGACGATGGCCGCGCGCATCGAGAAGAAGCTGGTGGAGATGTAGTCGATGATGGGATCACTGACCAGGAACGCGGCAATGAGGCCAATCACGGCGAGCGCCGGGCGAACGAACAACGACAGCAAGAGAAGGTAGCCCTGCCGCTGCGAGCCAATGAAACTGCGATCCGGTGTCATGTGCACGCACATCCACAGCGGCACAGCCAGGGCTGTCATCAGCACCGACAAGATCCACCCCACCACCACCATCATGAAGAGCAGGTAGGGTAGCGACGGCAGAAAGACGCCGAAGAGGAACGACATCTGATTCGTCTTGGCGTACAGGCCGGTGATCATCGGCACGATCCAGTTATTCACCAGGCTGTCGAGCGCCGTGATCGCGCCTCCAAGCTCCAACCCCGTGCCCAGCACTTTCGTGCTGCCCAGCGCGGCCGTAGCTTCCAGCGCGGCGGCTCCCAGCTGGATAGTCGTGGCTGCTCCACGCAGCACGACACCCGTCGCCGTGAGGTAGTCGCCTACGCACTTCATGCGATTCAACGAGCCGCCCAACTGCCCGGCCGTGCCGCACAGCGGTGTCGTTTTGCCATTGCCAATCCCGTTGGTGTTGGCGCCGGTCACCATGCCCACCATGGTGGCCATCAAGTTGTTCACCCAGCTGCTCATCTTGTTATCGAGGGACGACTGGATGGATGCTACGTTTGCGTCCTTGATCGACTTGGGAAACACGCTCGATAAATCCAGCCCCCACGTATTCGTGGAGCCATTCGCCGAGGCGTGAATTTCGGCCTTCATGTCGATCGCAGCGTTCACCGCTGCGACGCTGTTGATCAGCTCCTGCGTTCCCCAGTTGCCTGCAGGAAATGCATTGAGTGCAGGCGGCGTCACGGTACCTACAGGGTCGGTCATGACGCCTGTGATCTGCCCGCGGAGCAACCCCACTCGCTGGAACCAACCTCCTGCGGTCGCCCACCCTCCAACCGTCAGGGCCTTGGCATAGTCCTGGAGCTGATTGTTCGTGGTGCCCGCCGTGCTCTGCATGGCCTGCATCATCTGCGTAGCCACCTGGGTTTCCGCCTGCGTCACGTAGGTATTGAACTGGCTCGAATCCACGGCCGACCAGCCAGGGTCATTCGCCGTTTTCGGCCAAGTGTCTACCCATGCGTCCAGATTCTTCATCAGCGACTTGGCAGCCTCCACCTTGAGGCTCTGCACCGTCTGATGAAGGCTCTCCAACGCCAGACCCATCGCATCATTGGTCGTGGTGGTGGTGCCGTTGCTTGTCGTGCTCGACTGCGCGTTCTGCGCCTGCGCCGTGTAGGTGCTGAGCGTCACAATGCCGCACGCCCCTTGCCCCGCATCAGTGAACCCCGGTCCGCGGTCCATGATCTTCGTCACGGCGTTGCTGTAGCCGCCGCTGACGGAGGTGTAGTCCGCCGCGTTGTATGACGAGTAGTTTTCGAACCTGACGGAGGGCGTCGCGCCCGAGCTGGCGCCCGACGGGTTATAGATCGCATTCGCGGCATGGGCGCAGTAGGACGTCTCCAGGTAGTGCTTCGCGAAATCGCGCATGCCGAAGAACGCACCAGGCGCATTGACGCCGGAGACCAGTCCATTCGGCGTAATCACGCTCATCGTGAAGGCAGCGTTGTAGATCGTGTTCGCGAACCCGACCCCCCAGAGCGCCATGGTGAACACGACGATCTGCGCGACGTTGTAGCCACTCCCGGTGGGGAGCAGCATGCCGCCGCCGTAGAGAATGCGTGCCGGCGTCCACCAGGTGGACCACTCCTTGCCGAAGGCCTCGCCATCGTTGGCGGTGTTGGCCACGCCCATCAACGACACATAGCCGACGATGAGCCCCGCTACCGCCAGCAGCCCGGTGTTGAACGCGGAGAACATCGTCGCAAGAATGTTCGCCGCCATCTGCTGGGAGTTGGGGTCACCCCCATGCGTCAGCGTCGTGATGACCGGGCCAAAGATGTGCTCCAGTATCTGGACGGATTGGTCCGAGCAGGCCGCACCGTTCGCGGCAGAGGCTGGGCATGGCGAGAACGGCATCGCTGGCATCGGGAGAATGTCCTTCACAAGAGCACGATTAGCGTATATAAAATAGCAGCGAATTGAGCGGGCGAATACTGTATTTCTCAAAAAGCCATGATGACGTATTTTGAGTGAGTTGGAGGCAGGCTCCCTGACTGGATCTGGTCACAATGCTCAATAGTTGCAGGATGGGCTTTTGCGCTACTAAAGCTGCTTGTAAAGTAGACGCTGCAGAAAACGTACTTGTGTCACTCACGGAAGAGGACCTGAGAGGCCTAAAAACCTAGACGCAGCCATGCCCGATTCTACGGAAATGTGAATAAAAACATGCAGATGCTAACTATCCGCGAGGCCAGTCGCTTCACCATCGGCGCAGAGATTCTGCGTCGCGAAGCCATGCGCCATTCCGAAGGCCAACTGGTCACCTTCGACCATGTGGCCGGCGCCATCCTGCGTCCGGATGCCGACGGGCAGAAATTGCGGAGCGCGCTGGACACCCTGGCGGATCAGGAATCGAACTGGCTGCGCAACACGCCGCCTCACACGCTCAAGACCGATCGCGTGATGCAGAGCCGTGAGGCGGAGATCCACATGTTCAAGGGCATCGGCGCCGCCGTGATCGCGACGATCGAGCATGCGGAGGCAGCGTCCATGCAGGACAGCAACGCCCAGCGCGCGTTACACGAGGCTTACCTGGGCGCCCTGGAAGCCATCGACCACTCGCCCGGCTCCGCGCAGGACAAGCTGGCCATGCAGGAATCGCTGAAGCAACAGGCCACGGCCGCCACTGAATACGGCAACGAAGTAATCGCTGCGCTCAACCTGGCCGAAACCGCGTACCTGGAAGCCGAGGCGGAACAAAGTATCAACCGCTGGAACAACACCCTCTCGCGAAGCAACGACTTCGAACTGTAAGGAGAACGACATGACCCTCGCACAGGACTTCCAGGGCTTCACCGCCTCCGTGCTGCCCACGCAGGACTTCGAGGTCATTCTGCGCAAGCAGGCACCGCTGGCCGACCACGGCCGCGAGGTGCGTCTTGTGTTGACCCAGATGCCACCTGAGATCAGCCGGGAGCTTCTTGGCGATTACGGCGCCCCGAAGGCCGAGATGGTGGCCGCAATCGAGGCGACCGTCATTACTCGTGAGCTGTCGATCGAAAACGCTGCCCAGGAGGTCAACCTGGACAAGGATTGGCTGACGGGCGGCGGCATGTCCCGCCGCATGGATGAAGTCGGCCTGAGCGCTGACGACAGCTGGAACATCCCCGAGTTGTAACCGGGGAACCTCGACAAAACGAAGGCGCCCGCGTGGCGTCTTCGTTTTTCAAACAGTGCAGGACCGAAGCCATGTCGACGCCCCAGAACACTCCACTCCACCAGGAGGTCTTTCTGCTCCTGGCCGCCCGAGGCAACCCGGATCTCGGACAGAACCCGGATGAGATTCCATACGGAACACTCGCTGCCGATCAGCTTGTCCAGTGCAGCATGGACAAGGCCGGAGAGGTGACACGCAAGTTCTGCGAGGATAACGGACTGGGCGGCGGCAACTGGGTTGGTGGCGACATCTGGGAGAACGGCGAGCACATCGGGCATGTTGCCTACAACGGCCGCTTCTTTCCCGGAGAGAAAGGACCGCTAGTACGCGACGGCAAATTCGTTTTCCTCGCGGGGCCGATGAACGAACCGTCCAACACAAGACTGGCAAGCAAGCCAGAAGACGGGACGGGTGTGTTGCTTTCGGTGGTCGAGACCTGGACAGACGACGACTGGTACCACGTGCTTAGCCTCCGCCCGGATCTCGCTGACCGCCTGCGGGCGGTCTTGAATCGCGTGGCTCCGGAAGACGATGCCGAACCCTCGGCCGAACCGGGGACGGCAAGCGGAGATCGAACGCATGAACTGGGTGTGGTGTCAGCGCTCGAAGCCATCAAACACCAGTTGACGGTGGGTGAAGCTTCCGAAGGGAACCCGCGCGATATCGCGTGGTGTGCTCGCACGGCCAGCGCTGCGCTCGACGCGTTTCGTGCACAAACGTCGACCGAGCGTGCACATGAACAGGCTGTGCATGAGGCGCTTGCCTCGGACCTTCGCGAGGCACTGCCGGACAACGATCGCTACACCGTCGGTTTTCGCGACGCCACCGAGTCACTGACGCTTGCACTGCGAGAGCACGTGGCTCCTGACGTACTCCGGGAGTCCGTACAGACAGTGCTTGACGCCTATGGAAACAACGCTCCCGAAGCCGAAGCCGAGCAGCATGCACAAGGCCTGTGACTTCGGCATGTTCGGCATGCGCGACGACGCTTCGCCTCCGCTTTCGCCTGCCGCATCGCGCAGAAGCGCTCATGTGTGCGGCTAAACGATGCCGTGCTTTCGCAGCTCGGGCACTCCAGCGGCCTCATGCTGCACGCCGATCAGGGCTCGTGATTGTCAGCCGATGGAGCTGAATCGATAGCAGGTGCTTCATGAAGCGTACGGGCCGCATCTGTCGCTGTCTTGGCGGCATGCTCCAACCAACTGCGCCCAGGCGGGTCTTCCCGCAGCATGGCTGCAGCGAGTGACGGCGACACGAAGCGCTGCATCTCGCTGACGAAGGCGCGGCCTGTGCTTGGATCGCGCAACCGCTTGATCGCCGTATCCAGCTTGGTCGACACATCCTCCATCCCGTAGTCCGATGCCTTGAGCCGAACCAGGTCGATATCGACTTGATGGCCACGCTGCATCAGCCAGCGGATGTCCCAGATGTCGCGTGCCTTGAGGTAAGGGCGGCCGGCGAGAGCCACCATCTTGTCGGCAAGGATTTCGGACTCTGACTCAGCCTGCAGCACAATACCGCCGTACCGGTCGGCCAGGAAGCCGTACCGCGGCTGCAGGAGGACGGGGCTGGCGTCATACGCCGGCACGTTGCAGAACTCGACGTGGATCTTCTGGGCCGCGGCAAAGCCAGGCACTTGGATGTGGTAGCGCCACCGCTTGACGGTGATGCCATCATCATCAAACGACTTGTCGGCCCCGGGTGGATGGATCTCCGTGGCCAGTCCGTAGCGCTCCTGGATCTGCTTGACCAGGATGGCGTTCATGCTCTCCAACAGGAACGGCTCGCTGATGTCGGTGCCACACACAAAGTCCAGATCCTCACTGAACCTGGAACCGCCATAGCACAGGCGCAGGGCGGTACCGCCCTGGAAGACGACGTGCGGAGCGATCTCGCTCTCAGATAGGGCCATCAGGATGTCGTAGTGCAGCAGCTCCTTGACGACGGCCGGGCGCGTCTGGGCGTCAAGGCCGCCACTTTCGGCGGCGGCGAGATCCAGCAGTTCGGCGAAAGTATGGCGCATCAGTTCATCTCTACGGTGGAGGGTGCGTGTGATCAGAACGAGTACGGCCTGTCCTGCCAGTCCTTCAGGACGCGGTAATCGCGTTCGGGTAGCACGATGGTGCCCTCCTCGGCAGCCCGGATGACGCGTTCACCGGCTTCCGACTCCACGCGGTTGCCGTGGAGCATGTAGAAGTACCAGGCGAACGGCACGCCGACGCGGCGATCGAGCTTCTGCAGGGCACCGTAGAACTCATAGTCGCCTCCCTTTCTGGCGTTGACCTTCGCCAGCGGTTTAGCGAACGTCCACTGTGGAATGAGCATCATCGTGCGTTTGCCCTTGGCGTCGGTGTAGTCGCTCAACTCCAGGAACCAGTGATCGCATAGCGCCGCGGTGCTCCCTGCGCTGGAGCGCTTCCAATCGTCGAAGAGACGACGGTAGCTGGGTGGATAGCGATCCCAGCCGGGATTGAGTTCGTCGAAGGTCATCGTGGTCTCCGATGGACCGTCTGGCGACGAGGAGGTGACGGTGTAGATCCGTTTCCGGAGTTGAGCGCGCTCTTGGGCTTCCATGGCATCCGCCTCTTCGAGCCAGCGTGCGACGTCGATCACCCGGCGGAGCCGGTAGGTGTCGGGTCGCACCGCAACCTTTTCGGCATCAGCAAGCCCAAGCCCATGTTCGGAGGCTTGGACCAGATCATGGAGATCATCCGGCACATGCCACGAATCCGTGCCCAGCTTGCGGTCGAGGACTTCGTGCTCCAGGAGTACCTCGATCTGCACCTGCTGATCCGGATCGCTGCCGCGTGCTGCCGTGAGGTAGAGTCTGACGAGGCTGCATTGGGTGAGGTGCAGGCCCTCGCGTTGATTGAGCTGCTGCATCGTGCGCAGCGTGCGGACGGCATTGCCGTCGTGCATGGCCAGCAGGGCGGCCAACCAGACTTCGTGGTCCTCCGCAACCAGAGTGCCGTCTGCGCGTCGCACTTGGCGTGCTTGTCGCCAGGTGTCTCCGCGCGAGGCGGTATGACGCAGATCGCCCCATGCAGGCGCGTGGCGGATCAGCGCGTCATGCAACGCGTTATGCCGCTTGTCCGGCTTGGTGTTGGCGACAGCCTCGGGCAAACCTGGAATGTCGATGGCGTAAGTCATCATCGTGCTCCTTGGATGGATGCGCTGACTCCGGCTGGGAGATCGGCGTCTTCTGGCACCTCGACAAGATCCAGATTCCGGCCGACGTTCTTGAGGTCTTCAAGAGCAAGTTCGGGCGAGGCTACATAGAGCTTGCGATCGCGATCAAACGCGACGCGCGATCGCCACGTCGTCATGTCCCGCTGCGTGTGCGTGAATTCGATGACGCCGACCGGCGTGGCGTAGACCCAGCTCGCCCCTGTCGTCATGAAGGTGAGCCGGTTGGGCACCTGCGACAGCCACCCGTGCTCATGCAGGGCAGATTCCAGCGAGAGGTAGGCGAAATCGTCCGGCCGTAGATAACCTGCCAGGCTCTCGGCGGCGGACGCTGGCGGTCGGGCGTACGGGTTGAGGTACAGTCCTGGCGTGACGCGCCGAAGCGTCCCTTGTCGCACCTGGCGACTGAGCGCCGTGTAGAAGGTGTTGCGCGGTTCGGGGAACAGCCCGCGCAGCGTGGCATCACTGACGCACCAGCGTTGCCGGCGTCCCAGGGACTGCAGTTCATGGTGGAGGGCGGATGCTTTCATGGTGTTGTACATATTTGTACAACTAACCATAATTCAAGGCAAGTGCTTCCACCCCACCTGCGCACCGATCCCTATAACCGCTCAGCGGCGCTTGGGCGCCTTGGCTGCCTTCGGCGCACCACGCCCAGCCTTGATGCGGGCGAGGGCCTTCTTGGCGGCGGGCGGCGCCTTCTTGGCCCCGCCGACCAACAGGGCAGATTCCGGGACGCCTTTGTTGATCGCATTGGCGAACCAGCGGGGAATCCGCCCGCCGTAGCCCGACCAGGTTTCCTGCGGGTTGTCGGGATTACGGAATTTCGGCGGCTTCTTGCTCTTGGTCGCCAGGCTGCGCTTGGCCGACTTGCGACTTGCACCGACGCCATACAGCTCATTCAGCGTGAAGCCCGTGTCGGCCAGGATCGCGTCGACGCGAGCGCGCGCCTGCTGTTTCATCTCTTCGTAGGCCTGCTGCTTGCGTTGCTGCGCCTGGGCAATCACATCGTCCAGTTCTTCAACGGACAATTTTTCGAGCTTCAAAGCCATTGCAAGGACTCGGGTGGTGATCGAACAAGATATGTCGTATGGAACGGGCTTTCCCCCATTCTTTTTCTACATTTCGTAAAAATATATACACTAAAACCAGCGCGAAGCATCTTGCTGTCGGACCCGCTCCTGCGCTTGTTCACGCAAGTCGTTTACCACATCTCCCGGTCGAATGGGGAATCCAAGCCCGAGGGGGCGCTGCACGTCCACCACGCGGCCGTCCGTCGCTCGCACCGGCACGACCTGGACATACTTGGCGCTGCGCATGCGCGCCCGCTTGACCTCATCGTCGATGAAAAAGCCCAGCACCAGCGCATGGAGATTGGCGTCCATGATCTTGGTGCTGTTGACGGACAGGTACAGACGATCGGACACGTAACCGGCATCCCAGGGCATCGTGTTCATCCACACGCCCTCGAAGTCTTGTGTACCCAGGAGGATCGTGTCGCCCTCGATCGCGAAGGAGAAACGTCCGGATTGCACCGGCGAGAGGAGCTTCACCGCCCGGTGTTTCGGGTGTGCCCGAATCTCGTCCGCCCTGAAGTTCGTCGCCCAGCGGATGAAATTCGTGTAGCTGATGAACTGGCGCGACGCACGCTCAATGCGCGCCAGTTCTTCAGGGCTGACTTGTGGACCTTCTTCTTTCTGCGAGCCCATGGTCAGTCCCCGCTCCCGGCCATCGTCTTCTTCTTGGCTTTCAGCGCCGCCATCTTGTCCAGATGCTTGCGCATGTCTTCAATGAAGTCATCGAGCGTCTTCTGCGGCGTGCGCCCAATCTTCTTGGACATCTCCACGATGAACTCGTGGTTGTGTTGCCGCAGCGTGTAGTTGTTACTCGGGTCTTTCACCCGATTGCGGAAACTGATCAGACCCTCACGCCGGGCCATCGACATGATGCGCTCGTAATCCGTGTGCGACATGTCGCCGAAGTGCTTGCGCACCATAACCTTCGTGCGAGTGACCGGCGGATTCATCCGCTCGCCTTCCTTGATCCACCGCACGACGTCCAGCATGGTGTTGTGCAGCTGGTTGAGCTTTGCCAGATGGTTGTATCCGCTCTCGATCTGCCCACGCTCGACCGTGCCACGATCATCCGTCGGGCGACCCAATCCGCTGGAGAGCGACTTGAGCGTCTTCCCGTCCTTTAGGGCGATCGGATTGCGGTTTTTTTTCGTCTCCTTGAAGTCGGGCGACTCGCCCTTGAGGTAGTAGATCGATCCCTGCTTGGCGACATCCAGATCCAGGAAGGCACAGGCGAGCATGAAGACGTCTTCCGTGCACAGGTGCTGCTGTGCGTCCTGTGCCAGACGCTCTTCACGACGGCGCCACACCTGTTGACGCTCGTCATCGGAAAGATGGCTGTTGTCCACCAGTTGCGCGAACTGATGGCTTATGCCCGTGATGCCGAACTGGCGCACCTCGTTTTCGATGTCACGTGCGCGCGCATCGCGCACCGCTACTTCATCCGGTGTGCCGACGGGCATGTCGCGCGTCACTTCAAGCGACAGCGCACGCGCCATGTACGCGGACCGCTGCAGCGTCTGCACCATGTTGAAGTAGCTCTTGAGCGGCAGCACCTTGTCCGACAAGGGGACGAGCATGCCCAACGTCATGACCGTATCGGCCAGCACCTTCGGCTGGGGGACCAGTAGGGAGCGATACCCCTGGGCAAAACTCAGGATGCTCTTCGCAAGGGCTTCGGGGTTCGTGAATTCACTGGCCGGTCGCATAGTCGCTCCTGTTCTCCTCGTCTCGGTCGAAAAAGTAATGCTCGATGGCTGCGGCGTTGGTCACGCCGTGCGCGAGGAGCACCTGCAGGCGCCGGTTCGTCGGCGCGACCAACTCATCCACCTTCCAGTCGGGAAGGGGATCGGTGCGCTCTGACTGGACGCGATCCAGCAGATGGCGCGCCATGGCCTGGCTCCATGTCACACGCTCGGCGACGCTCACCAGCGAGCATTCGCTGTGCAGGGCCGGCATCACTGAGGCTGCACCAGGCAACCGGTGTCGCCGCTGGCACCGGGGTCAAGGCCCATGGATTTCAGCGTTGACTTGACCAGCTCCACTTGCGCCTGCGCATCCGCTCCAGTGGCCTGCGGCAACTGAAGGGCCGACACATTCGGGCCGGATGCCGCCAGCGCGGCCTGCTCTGGTGAATGCGCAGGCCTCCCTATGATCGACAGAAGCACCCAGACGACAGCCACCACGCCACCGACTGCAAACCAAGGTTTCCATCGCTGCAAACGATTTGCGTGCGACGCGGAATGGCCGGACGAACGACCGCGCTCGCGACGGATGGTCTGGATGCGACGCAACGACGGCGGCCGCTCCTCGCCTCCGTACGAGCACATATCCGGCAAGACAGCAGTGAGCGCATCGTCCATGCCGCTACGGACTGCCTTGGCAACATCGTGGATGGTACTGAAGGGTATGCAATCGAGGTGATGGGCCCAAGGAGACAGAGAGCATTCCGCCAGAAGATGCGTAACAACGCTGTCGTTGTCGTAGGTCGCCACCAGAAAGAGGCTTCCGTCAATGTGTGGCGGGTCGAAGCTCTTGGCAGGCTCCATTACGGATGGCCGCGCAGCGCGACGAAATCGCCACGCACGCTTGGCGGCAAGCCTGGCGCGCCATTCGTCGGACGTTTCTTCGACATGGGCCGGATCTGCAACAAAGCTGAAGCCGTCGACCTTCACCGCCAGTTGCTTGATGCCTTTCTTCTGCACAAACACGACGCGCGACTGACGCTTCGCATCGCGCGGTGACGCCGAGTCGAAGCCAACGCCCCACGCCTCACCCGCATCGAACACCTGCATGATCGGGTGGAAAGTGATGGTTTCCGGAGTGGATAGTTTCATGGGAGCCTCATATCTGTCCGAAGATGTCGTCAAGCACCACCTGCGAGGACACGCCAGTCATCATCGTGGGCTTGCCTGTGCGGTGATCGATGTAGAACGCGACCGGCACGCCTGCCGGTCCATTGGTGTGGCTGTTCTCAAAAGCCGCGAAGAGGAATGACAGGTTCTTGGCCAGCGATTCCATCGTCGCCTCGGTCGGCTTCGCGTTGATCCCGCTGAACGGATAGGCGTTGGTCATCGCGCGACCCAGTTCCTCGGCCGGTGTCTTGCTCTGCATGATCGCGGCCGCCACGGGAGCGCCGCCCGCCGGATCACCCAAGGCCAGCGACGGAATCCACTTGATCGCGTAGCCCTTCTTCACGTACTTGCGCGTCAAAGCGTACGCATCGTGGCAGTAGTGGCACCGCGGATCGAAGATGATGTAGACCGTGTTGGACGGATCGCCCTTCCCTTCCTGGATGCCATCCAGAGAGGCCACAGTCTTGATCGCTTCGGGAATCGCTCCAGTGTATTTGCCGTCCAGTGCACTGGCCTTGCGCTCGCCCGGCGTGGCGGCGGTAATAGGCGCTTCAGCCGGAGCCCGTGTCGGTTGGGGGGGCAGGAACTGGTCGGAAATGTTCTTGCCGGTCTTGGCATCCCAGAGGATGCCGGTGAAGATCACGGACGTGTCCGGCGTGGTGTAAAGCGCGACCAGCTGGCCGTTCGTCGCCTGCACGGTCCAGGCGACCAGGCCGCCCGCCCCGACGGGGCGGGCATCGACGATTTTGCCGAAACGGCCGACCCGGGTAGCTGGGGAGTCGGAATTCGTCCCCACCACAGATCCTGTTGAGGTAGGAGACTGCGGCGTATTTTGCGCGTAAACAGCCCCAAGGAACCCGAGCGTTGCGACCAAGCACCCCGCCAAATAGCGTGATTTCATCGAAATGCGTCCTGAATCAGGAATGGCTAACGATGCCATTCTATCTAATTCGGGATTTTTTGCATTAGAAATTTGAGCCTTGTTAGGCGACTATCGCCGCAGGGGTGCTGACAGCCTTGACTTCCGTCGTCTCCTCCCCGGCCGTCTTCGCCATCTGCCGGGCTTCGTAACGCTCGACGTCCTTCCTGTCGTAGCGAAACGCCGTCATGGCCGATTCGATACCGTTGACCACCTTGTCCAGCTGGGGGTCGACAATAGCCTCGCCCTGCTTGATTTCGTACAGGTAATGGCCCATCACCGCGACGCCTTCGGCGAAGCCGGTGGAACGCCCATAGTTCTCCAGCACGTACCACAACGGTCGGTTGTAGAAGCGCATCCAGCGCATCTCGGCAGGCGGCAGCACGCCGAGCCGCTGGGTTTCCAGCATCAGCCGAAACAGCACGGTCTGCACATAGGCATGCTTCTGGATGATCGCGGCGTTGGCCGGATGCCCGATCCACTTCTGGATGATCCGGCGCGGCTCCGCGGGATCGATGTCGGGCCTGAGCCACGCATACGGATCGGCAGACTCCTGATCCTTCTTGCTCTTCTTGGCGCCTCCCACAGGCGGCACAAACTGGGACCAAGCCCACTTGATCATGGCGTCACAGTCGCCCATGGCCGCCCTGTACTGGGCTTCGTCCATGGTCGCGTCGGTCGCCGCGACACGCGGCAGCGCGATCGCCAAGACGATGGCCTCTGGAATAGACAGATCGGTGGAGCGCGTCCACAGCCTGCCCAGCTGACGACGCATCAACAGCGCGGTCTTCTCCCGATCGAGTGTCGGTGTGAACGTACCGTCCGCCTCAGCCTGCCAGCCCATGATCAAGCCGTTTTCGAAGGCGAACTGGCGTGACGTCTGCGACATGCCGAACACCGGGTGATCCAGCGGTTGGCTGATCAGATCCAGCGCCGAGAACATACGCAAATGCGGATACAGTGCCTTGTTCTCGTCGACGAAGCTCTTGATGGTGTGCTTGCGCGAGAAACGATTGCTGGGATGCAGTCTGAGCAGATGACGAATTGCCTTCCCCACCTGCCAGAGAAGCACGACGAATAGCACGCCGTTGACTATCAGGGAGGAATCAGCGAGCACGCTGTATGGCACGGTCGCAAAATTGCGATGACACAAGCTGAAAAGGCCATCCGGGCGGCACTCGCGCTGTATCCAGGCGTCCACGCTGGCCAGACCGGGCCAGCCTGTGACGCGCCCGAGCGCCCACAGTGGCCACAGCTCCACATAGCGGACGTACACATAGACCATCGCGATCTGGGTGTGCCCGAAGTGCCACGCAAGCCATGTGATCGCGATGATGATCGCGATCATGCCCACGACGATGGGGGGATCGGACCAGTTGAACGTCCGTTCGCCCGAATTACCCTTCGGCGCCATGCCCTAGCCTCCCACCAGGCCCTTCAAATGCCCCCAGCGCTTCGTCGGGTCCGTGGCTTCCGGTGGTGTTTCGGTGGAGGCCATCGGCTCCGTGGCCGCGGTTGCCGCCGGTGCCGGAGATGCTTCCGATGCCGGCGACACGGGTACAGGCGGCGATGCCGCAGCGGCCTGAGCCGGAGCGGAGCGCGGCCTGGGCGCCATGGCAAGCGTCTCCTTGGCCTGCGCATACATGGTCAGGATGTGCTGGCTGATCGCCACAGAGCTGGTCAGCTCTTGAGCTACCGCCACCAGCGCCCTGGTGGCATCGCCACCTGCCGAAGGCACCTGCTGGGTGCGGTGTTCCAGTTCCTTCAGACCACGCATCAGCCATTCGCGCATGCGCTCGTTGATGCTGCCGTACACGCCCTTGAGCGATTCAAGCTCCTTGAGCATGTCGGCTTCCGATGGCACCGAGCCGCGCAGCGGCACGGGGAACCGTCCTGCGACGGTGGCTCCTTTAGGCATCGTGCGTCTCCCGTTCCAAGCGCATCTCGGCCGCCTTCCTGGCGGCCTGAGCGCGTTCTTCATCCATCCGCCTGGCATCCCGTCCCAGCACGATCACTTGCCGCAGGAACTTCGTGCGCTCCCCCAACGGGAGCGCCGTGAGCAAGCGAATTGCCTCCCGCTCATGCGGAAGGTTTTTGCTCAGGTACAGGATGACAGGTCGTGCGCGAGCCATGGCTCAAGCTCCGCCGAGGATGTACTTGGCGATCTTCATCATGCCGCGTGCATTGGCGTACTCCGGATGCACCGGGAAGCGAGCATGCGGAAAATGCTTGGCCAGCTGGTCACGCATGACGATGGCACCGCCGCCGACGAACTCGACGAATTCGAGATCCTTGCCGCTGCCGATCTTGACGCGAACCGCGGCCATGATCTGCTCGGCCAGCTTTTCCTTCTCGCTGCGCACCAGATCGCCCACGGGCTCCTCCTTGCCACTGATGCGCACGGTGCCGTCGCGAATGGCCTTCTCCACCATGAGCGGCGGCACCTGATCGAGATCGAACTTGGTGCGCAGCTTGGAGGCCACGGCTTCATTGAGCTGCAACACGCCGACGTCGCTGGAACCGGACCGCTCCGTCACGACCTGCTGACCCGGCAGCAGGACCACACTGTCCGTGGTGCGTCCGCCGATATCGATGAAGCCGGAAGTCGACTGCTGCAGCTCTTCGGCGTGTTCGCTCGGATTGCCGTTGTCGTCGATCAGCAGGTCGATGTACGCCGCAATCGCCTCCGTGGTGACATCCGCCTGGACAATGTTGGCCAGCGGCTGGCCGCCACCGCGGGTCACCACGCGCTTCAGGTTGGCCCTCTTGGCCTCGATCAGCGTCTGATCTTTGGTGCCATCGGCGAGATAGTAGTGCGACACCGGCAGGCCGGTTTCGATGGCCACGTTCTGGCCGCCGAATCCAGCTTGGTACAGGGCATGGTGCACCAAGACCGCGTTCAAGGCGGACTTGGGGTACTCCTTGAATCGGGTGTCTTCGAAATGCGTCAGGTACGGGTTGACCGTGTACGTGCCGCCATCTTCCAGCGAGTAGAAATCACTGTCGCCGTCGTCGCTCACGTTGATCACGTGACGCCCGGAACGGGCGCGCGACGGTACGGTGAACATCTTGCCGTCTTCGGTGTAGATCTTGATCCCCCAGTGGCCATCATCGACGCCAACGTATTGGGGCTTGCCGCTCTTTGCCGTAGCCATGTCCTGTCCTTTCATCGAAGTTATCGAACGCGGAATTTTTTGACGTTATTGAGCGTGGTCAGCATCCGGCCCGAAAGCCAGACTCCTGCCGCACGCATGGCTGTGAAGAAATCCATCTTCTTCCAGTATTCGATGTACACGAAGAAACCCATGGTGATCAGCGCGATGATCGCCGTGGTCTTACCAGGGAAGAACAGCAGCACGAGCAGAGGTATCGCTGTCGTAGCGTTGATCTTCCCGAAACGGGCGCTCGCGGAGGCATTACTCCAGTGGTACCGACCTTCTGCCATCACGGTTCTCCTCGACTGTCGCTTTCCGTATGCCTGACGGTATACCCGTCATACAGACACCTTGTTCGCACCAAGTGCGCGGCAGTGGTGTCATTTTGCACACCATTCGCGCACCATGTCAACACTAAACACACACTATTCTGTAAAAAATACGCACCATCTAATGCCCTTTCGCGCACCATGCCGTCGCGGTGCTCGATCAAGAGGTGGCAAGCTCCCTCGCCACCTCGGCTGTGATCTTCCCCTCGGCCAGCAATCGCTCGCCCTCCTTCGCAAAGGAATGGCCCGCCTCATGTGTCAACTGGCGCAACTTGCGGGACACCAATCCCATGGTGGTCAGGTCCACCAACTGGTCCTTCACCTCGTCGGTGAAGGCCAGATACTCGCGCGCCGCCACACGGCGACCGCTCACGCCCGGAACCAGGCGCTGGGCCACGATCAATCGAGTGCTCTCGATGATGTCGTAGATCGCCGTCTCGCGTTCCTCACTGGGGAAACGCGAGATGAGCCGGCGGGCTGTCAAAGCCACGTTCGTGGCATGGGCCGTACCCATGACCGGGTGACCGGTGTTGGAGGCTTCGAGCGCCGTTTCGATCGACTCGCGATCGCGCAACTCGCCGACGATAATCAAGGCGGGTTTGCGTCGCACGGCTTCCCGGTTGGAGTCGGGGTAGCTCTTGAAATGGAGTCCGATTTGGGACTGCGTAATGATCGAGTGCGCTGAATGGATGTTGCCGAAATTGAACTCGATCGGTTCCTCTGCCGTGACGATGTTGCCCTTGATCGGCGTGTCGTTCTCCATGATGTACCGGGCCACCGAAGCCAGGGTGGTGCTCTTTCCCGAGCCGGTGACACCTACCACGTAAATGATGCCGTCGCGCGGCGTCATCAGGCTCATCAGTTCCGGCGTGAGCCCCACTTGCTCCGGCAGGGGCGGATCTTGGGGGATGGTTCGGGCCACGATCTGGCACGATGTGGAGCTGTGGTACTGGATCGGTGACGCATTGACGCGAAGCGGGTAGCGCACCTTGGCACCGCGGGCATCTTTTCTCACCGGATCGAACAGCTCGTAGCGCGTGTTGACCGCGTGTCCGGCCAGGATGTCCGTGCGTGCTGTGTCGCGGTCGTTCGACAGCCAGGTCAACAGGGTTACGACCTCGCCGTCATCCACAACCCGCCGGGTGAGCGCTTTCATATGGCCTTCGATCATGGCCACAACCGGCATATCCGGTTGAATGAAGATGTCACTCGCTCCTTGCGCCTGCGCTTCCAGCAACAGGGCTTTCAGGTCACTATCGACCTCGAACCGGTAGGGCTCCTCGAAGTCCGTCAATGGCGTAATGCGCTCAAGCAACTCGCCTCGCTCGATTGCCTGGCCGAAGTCCTCTGCGTCACTCATACGGCTAGACCCTTTATGGCTTCAATGGCGCGGTGAGCGCGGACGTCACAGGGACAGAGGCAGGGACCGCGGCCGGAGTAGACCGGATCACTGGGTCGCGATTTGCCGCAGGCGTGACGAAGCCGCGCCAGTGATCCGGCACGCTGTTGAACGACGGAAGCGTGGTGATGCGAAACAGTGTTTCATCGACGGCCATGGTCTGGCCTTCGCGGGTCACGGGGATCGTCTCGCTGGCGATCGCAGGCATCGACAGCTTGCCCTCCACGACGAACGTGTGGAACCGGATCATGCCCGCGAAATCGCGGTTCATCCGATCCATGGCATGTTTGAACATGAGATCCGCCTGCACCACGCCCTGACGCCAGCCATCGGCAATCGAGGCCTTCCACAACTGCTGCTCATCGCCGGTCTTGGGAATGATCGTGCTGTATTCAGCTTGCCCTGGCGCATCAGCATGAAGGGCAAAGCTCAGGTAATCGCGCCACGTCGGAGCCACGGACGAAAAGCGCGCTTGGCTCTCGATCTTGTACAGGGCACCCGACAAGCGCAGGGTGTAATCGCCGTCCTGGTTATAGAGGTCGCGTGCCTCGGTGATGACGGGCGGCACGACACGACCTTGGATCATGAAGCGGCCAAAGTCGTACACCGTGTCCAGGTTTCGCTCGTTGACCTCAATGGTCTGGGCAATCTGGTGCAGCTCGGCAGCCATACCGGCTTTCACGCCGAGCGACAAACCGACATCGATCAACGCACGATCGCGCGCCGTGATTTCAATCCTCCCGGACTTGAGCAAGGCGTTCAGATTTGCGTCGCCAGCGCCCACGCCTGGTACCGATTGCGTGTATGCCGGACTTTGATAGGCGCTCTGCGCCTGCTGCAGCGTCATTGGTGTGGTGTCTAACGGAAGCATGAACATGGCTCATCACCCCCGACGGTTTGACCGGGGACGGTTGTAGGACTGGCCGTAGGGGGTCGACGCCGCTCTTGCGGGTGCGACCGTCGGCGGCGTCGACAGATTCAGATAGACCAGGCGAAGTGCCTTGGTCTTCTTGTCGAGAATCACCTTGGCGCCATAGGAGATCTGGTAGCTGATCGAACGCAGCACTTCGACGGGGGAAATCTTGTTCAGGCGCACGTTGACGATGCGCAGGTCCTGGCGCTTCCCCGTTTCCACGTACCCGTAGCCATAGCGGTACGCGATCGACTGCAGGATGTCCTGGGGTTTACCGATGTAGTCGATATCCACCTGGTCGGTATCGATGGCCTTCTGCTTCAAGGACAGCGTACGAGCGTTCTCCGCCAGCACCTGTTCGAACGCCTGCTGGGCCTGTACCGCCTGCGTGACTGAAGAAGCCATCAGGCTAGAGATGTACTCCGCCCCGCTGGTCGGCGGTGGCGGATGGCTCGCCATGGTCGAGCAACCCGCCAGCAGAAGGACGATCAGCCCGAGGCTCCCCCCTTTCAATACGCGCATCCTGGTCTCCCGAATATCAATAAGTCATAACGACGCGTTTATATCATAGATCATAAACTTTGCGCACGATAGCGCATATCCAGCATGTGATGCTTTACGTACCTTCGCGGCCATGATTCGGTTCGACACGCTGCTCTGGGCGCGGTTCGTCAGTGTGCGATCGGCCCGTGGCGGTCGAGATGCTGCGTTCGCCCAGGGACGAGGTAAGGGCACTCCGGGACCGTTACCCACGACCCTGGGCGGCGCCCAAACGGCGCACCATCGATACCCCATCAACACACCTTGTCGGCACCATGCGCGCACTGTTTTTGCGACCATGCGCACACCATGCCCGCACTGTCAGCGCACCATGTGCGACGTATCGCGCACCATGATGCTGTCATCTATGTACTGTTTCGCCACCGTTTGCGCACCTTTTGAATGCCATGTGCACACCATATGCGCACTAAGCATCGTCGTTTATCCTCATGCCTTGCCCCTGATGACCCGGCTCTTGCCGCTACCGCGGCCTCCTGGCGCCCTCGCGCGCGTCACTGCCCTCACCCAGCCATGACTGATCGCCCTGTTCACTGCCTTCCTGGCCGCTGCATCGGCCCATTTCACACTTTAGGCTATTTGCCGATTGGTCACAGCGGACGCGCTACGTTACTCCGACCCCATCCCTGCACCCCGAGAACGGCTTGGTCGGTATCCAAAGAATGGCGACTTATCGTAGGTGAACATCAGTGAATGATGCATGTTGTGCCCCCGCATGAATCAAAAGATAGGGATACAGGCGCGCACGTGTATGTTAAGAAGGTGCGATGAACAGCCCGATGGATGCCAAAAGAACGACCATGGAAAGGTTGGAGTAACGTAGCATGTGACCACCAAAAGCCCGGTTGCGATCACTTACACCCATTGAGGGCATCCTTTTCCGGACTGGAACCCACGATGGCGCCACAAGCGCGAAGGACGGTTGTACTGGTCACTCCTGGGCGCCACGAGCGCGATTGGGGCCACAGGCCCACACATTTCTGACCCGTTCGGTGGTGCCATCGAGCGCAGCTTTGGATCTGGGCACAACCGCCCCAACCCATACTGGCGACATGAAACGGCCTTCCCGGCGGCGATCACCCCCCTGGCACCCAAGCTGACATCCGCCGCAGATACTTCTGGGGACAGACGGGGATGACCAGGCGCAAGATCCACTCGCCTATCCGCGCCGCCGAAGGCGGCGCGCCGTGATGCCATCCTGGCTTTTCGCGCGTACGTGGTGCCCCTCTCTATCGTTGCAAGCGACGAACTCAATGGGCACAGCACCCTTCAACCACCGCGTCATCACAGAAGCCATCCTCCGAAGCCACGGGCAGTTATGCTGGGCACAGCTTTCGGGCACCGGTCGCGGGCAACATCACAGCGACGCAACGAAATAGAATATAAGCGTCAAAAACATTGCGCGTCATAGATGATCAGTCTATGCTCCCCCCCATCTACAACGGGGAGTTCTGTCTATGGCTAAGGGAAACCTTGCCGCCGGTACCGCGGATTTCATGCTCTGGGCAGAGCGCGGCCAGGAGTTTCTGGCCAGCCTGCAGATGCGGGTCAATGAGCCATCGAAAGAGCGCCAGATGCGGGACTTCCGCATGAAAGAAGTATTGGCGCTGACTGGGCTCAAGCATCACGCCTGGCGTTCATGGATAGCCGCCAATATCCCCGGCCCAGCCGGGGAAGTTCGCCTCACGCTGGAACAGGTCCACCAGTTCATGTCGGATCACGATAGGCGCCCTTCCCGTCCGGAAGGTGCCGAACCGATTCGCCTCGGCGTCGCCACCCTGAAAGGAGGGGCGGCCAAGACGATCACCTGTCTCCATCTGGCCCACGCATTCGCGATTCAGGGCTATCGCGTGTTGCTCATCGATGGCGACCCCCAAGGCACGCTCACCAATCTGTGCGGTATCCGTTCCGAGACCGTCGCACCGGAGAACACGCTGGCCGCGGTTTTCGATCGCGTGGACTCCCCGGATCTGTTCGACGTACCCGCCTTGCACCCGCAGAAAACGCACATCGACGGGCTGGACTTCATTCCCGCCACCCTGCAGATGATCAACAGCGACTTCACCATCGGGGCGGCTTTCATGAATCCGCGCAATCGTACGGTTGCGCAGCGTTTCTACACGGTGCTGGATGACGAGTTGAAGCGCGTCGAAAAGGATTACGACATCATCCTGATGGACACCTCGCCTTCGTTTTCGTACGTCGGGCTCTCGCTTATGTGGGCAGCTCACGGGCTCGTCATTCCGATGCAACCGAGCCTCCCTGACTACCGTGCGACCCTCGACTTTGCCCAGATGTTCGGCGAGAACATGGGTTACATCGAACAGGCTGCACGCGTCACTCGGGAATGGAACCCGGTTGCCGTTGTGCACACCCGCGTCGATAACTCGCCGAAAGCCGAGCAGACCACGGAGCTGGTGCGTCGGTTTTCGGTCAACACCTTTTTCGAACACCGTCTCGATGTCCATATCCCGCACTCTCAAGCTGTGATCAGCTCAACGAGCCAATTTCGCTCGGTCTACGAGATGAAGGGCGGCGAAGTCCGGAAGGTACGCGACTCCTTCGACGCCCTGGCCAACCGTGTGTTGGCAGCCATCCACGACGTCTGGGGCAGCCAGGTCAATGCGGCGCCAGAGACGGTCGCCGCCCCTTGATGCGAGGAATCACGATGCCAGGTCCTAAACCGCCACGCCAAAATCGATTGGGAAATCTCGCTGCCAGCATCGTGAGCGAGGTAAACAGCGAGCGAGCGAGTCATCCGCCGACCGCCGTCAATCCTGACCAGTCGCGCACCGTCATGGGGAGGCTTCTCCACCAGCGCAACGAAAGCATCGAGTCGGAGAACCTCCGATTGGCTGAAGAGAATGCGCTGCTGCGCGCAGGTGAGACCGCGGTGCTGCTCGATCCCCAACGCATCCGGCTGAGCAAGTTCCAGGAGCGCGACCCCAAAGCCTTCTCCCTTGATGATGCGGTGTTCGCGGCCTTCGTCGACGAAATTCGCGAGACGGATGGCAACGTGGACCCCGGCGTTGTTCGTCCGATTACAGGTGATCCGGACCACGACTACGAGCTGGCCGCAGGCCAGCGCCGCCACGCGGCGTGCATCGTCGCCCAGAAGCCATTCAAGGCCTTCATCAAGACCCTCAGCGATCGCGAGTTGCTGAAGGAGAAGCGCACGGAGAATGCGGGCCGACTGGACCCAAGTCCCTACGAGCTTGGTATTTACTGGCACAAGCTACTGAATGACAACGATTATTCGTCTATCCGCGATCTTGAGGAAGGCGAAAAAGTCCCCCGCTCCACGATCCACCGCTACCTGAAGTTCGCGGATCTCTCGCCCGTGATCGTCGGAGCGTTTTCAGACCCCCGGGCTATCTTGCAGGACTGGGTGGAGTCGTTGCTGCAGGCCTACGCGCAAGCTCCTGAACGGGTGACGCAGGTTGCCCAAGAGCTGCGCGAGAAGCCGCCGGAGAACCCGGTGACCATCTACAACCGACTCGTCGGCAAAGTGCCGGAGAGCCGCGTCATCGGCAACCGACACGGCAAGGTGCTCGCGCACAGCCGTCGCGTGAACGGTTGCCCGGCTTATGTGCTTAAAAAAGATGCACCGCCTGAACTGATCGAAGCGCTCGATGCGTTTCTGCGCGAGTGGGCGCAGAAGCACGGCGAGGAAGTGGCCCTGTGAGTACCGATTGGGCTGTCCCAGTTGGGACAGCCCATCAAGGAGACCGGCATGAAGTAACCGACGGCACAACCACAATCTGATGCCCCGGAAAAAGAAAACCCCCAACCTGGCAGTTGGGGGTTTTTGGAACGGCAACCAGATCTTGAGCGTGTAGCCAAGCAACCCAGTTGCGGCTTTCTTCCTGCACAGGCTACTCGCTCTCGGACTGCGCCGTCAAGGGGCTTTGCGTCCATTTTTTAGGAGCGAAAGCCTATGCGCGCTAACTGTGCAGAGAGGGTCGTGCGCCAAGCGCAGACCACCTCCCTCCCCTCGATCTCCGCCCTGCCCTTGACGGCGGACTTCTTCCATCAACTTGCTCGCACCGAACTGACGGCTGTCGGTTACCAAGTGCTGTTCTGGCACATGGACCGATTGATCCGCCATCGCATGACAAGCGAGGCGGTCCCGCTTGAAACCATCGCCCAGGCGTTGGGCCTCCATCGCAATGCTGTCGGGAAAGCCTACACGGCATTGGCGGCCGCTGGCCTGGTGCGACGGCAGGAAGTCCACCAGCGCGGCGCACCCACGCGCACGTGCCTCGAAGGCATCGCGCTGCATGTCGTCCTTCAGGCTGCAGGAAAACGATCCGGCCCCGCGCCCGCCATCGGGGACCGTCGTCCTGCTGTCCCAACTGGGACAGCAGGACCGTCCCAGTTGGGACAGCAGCAGAGCCAGGCTCCCGTCGGCGACAGGAGTGCCACGGCTTCGAGACCGTCCTACGAGACCGAACGGGTCACACCAGCCGAACCAGCGCCGCCCGCTGCACCGACCTACTCACCAGAACTGCAGTCGCAAGCGCTGGCCAAGCTACCGTTTCAAGCACGCTACGATGCCTTGCAGGGCAGGCTGACGGCCGACGTCATCGACCCAGCATGGGATCTTTCCGACGACGAAAAGGCCTTCGTGCTCAGCATGAGATTGCGCGAGAGATTGCGCGAGGCCAAGTTGCAGACGAAGGCTCCGCCGTGCATGAAGCCGGTGCCAACCAAGGCCCCCAAATCCATCGCAACCGCGCTCCTTCAAGTCCGCTCGCAGTTCGATGCGCTGGTGGACAAGGGGGCGCTGTCCCAGTTGGGACAAGCCGAGCAGGAAGCTATGGCGGAGTCTTCGACGCTTGCCGACGGCCTGTTGGATCAGATCGCCTTCATGATCAGCAAATGTAACCTCGGCCGAGGTGATACCCACGCCGGTATACGAGCTGCCCGCTCCTTGGTCGCGCAAGGGCGGTGGATGCTCCCCTGGACCTTCACGAGGGACTGGTACGGCGCAGTGCATCGGGGTGCAGAGGGCACGATCTGATGCACAGGCATCGACTACGGAGAAGTGCCATGCACACAAACGAGGGCGCTAAAACGCTTTGCTCTGGCTCTTACCAGCTCTTCAATAAAACTCTATCTCTTCGAACTAACTACAACTTGGTTTCGTTCGTTGATGACGAGAAAGATGGAAAGCCAAAGATCACGCTGTCCCAGTTGGGACAGATCCGAGGTTCTGCCGCTGATTGCGAGGAAGGGCAGGGAAGCGCCATCGCTTCGGAACCGCGAAGAACGGCACCGCGATCGACTCTGCAGCGCCCCATCGCATGCCAGCTCGCGCTGTCACGAACCCGCCGAGTTGCCGCGGTGCGCATCGTCGCTGGGCGCTACCCCGATCGGCGTGTCCCAGTTGGGACACCGCCGGAGGCCTGCGGAGGTTCCGCCAACCGATACTGTCCCAGCTGGGACACGAGACCATCGGGTGGCACCATTCAACGCAGTACCACCTGCCAGACGAAGGCACCATCCGGCTTCTTCCTGGCTAACACCCCCTCCACCGGGCTCTTGGGGAGGTCAAGCATCTGTCACATACGTGATGCTAACAAAATCAATATGTTGCATGCCGTGGAACATCGTTCCGTGGAACACTTTGTTTCACGTGCTCCGGGGCACAGCGTGGCGAAAAACCTCAACACATTGATTTTCAAGGAATTCGTGTCACGCTGCCATGCAGGGCTAGCAGCCTCGGAGACGCGGCATTTCGTGCGCACCGACTATCTTTTAACTAGCGGCATAGTCATGTAATACTATTTACAAAATAGGTCACGCGTAGGTATCCAACATGGACCCCGAAGTTCCCAAGAAACCCACCAGCATCTGGCCCGGCGCCGCGCTGCAGGCCTATGTGAGCGGCCTCGGCCCACGGCGCCGCAACGAAGGGCTCTCCCACGTGGTGGACAACCTGGCGGCCCGATACGCCTACATCACCCGAGCCTCGCTCCCCAGCTGGTCGCTCGATGAATGGACGCTGGTTCTGGATGTCCTGATCGACCATGACCTGCGCAACGTCCAGAACCTCCGGGTCATGGGCATGCTGATCCAGACGGTTTCCGAGCAGCGGCGTACGGCGGGCCAGCCCGCAGCGCTGAGCACGGAGTTCGCCTACAGCGCCAAGCGCATCACGGAGGCCCAGCAAGCCGCCGTCGCCGAAACGGTGGAGGGCTACCGGCGGCGGTACGGACGACCGGATCGTGACCAGCTCAAGGCGTGGCTTCAGGAAAGGGGTGCACCGGGGTTCGAGCCCGAAGAGGGGGCCGGAGGGTAGGGCGGGGGTCGCCATTCGCTCCCGCATCAAGCCGGCTTTCTCGCGCGGAACCCATTTCAGGATCTATGCAATGACGACGGAACATTTCAACGACGCCGTATCTCCCCCTTCGCCACCGTCGCTGATGGAGCGCCTCCATCAGGGCGATGGCATCGGCGAAAACCTCTCGATGCGCACCTTGGAGGACTATGCCAAGCGCGTCACCATCATGGGGAACCACATTACGGCGGGTGGCGGCGCCCTGTCCCCCACCACGCTTGCGGGCTTCCTGGAAACCTCGTTCGAGACAGGGCGGTACGCACGGTCGACGGGGCGTTTGCTGAAAGCATCCGCGCTGCACTGGTTGACGTCAGGCGCATCCGCGTTGTTTGCGGGTGATGGCGACATCTCCGAATACGGACGGGCATTCGATCGCATCATCCGGTTGGATGCCAAGTTGCTGCCCAAGCGCACCACCAACACGTCCGGCACCAAACTGAAATTCTTCAGCAAGCAGGCCTTGACGGATCTGACGGACTACACGCGGGAAGCCACGCGATCCCAGAATGCAGGGATCGCCCTTGCTTTCGTTCGAGCCAACCTGCTGGTGGGCCTCCGGCCCATCGAATGGTTCCAGGCCGCGCTCTGCAGCTACTTGTATGCCGATGGTCGTTCCATGGGTGATCACCAGGCTGTGCTGGCTCTCCACGTCCACAACGCCAAGAACACGCACGGGCGCGCCAACGGCGAGGCACGCGACATTCTGCTGATCAACGCCACCGTGGATGAGGCGGCCACGATCCGGCATTACCTGGAGATCGTCCGGCGCTACGCCGAACGGTTCCCAGTCGAAACGCCGATCGAGGACATCAGCCACGAGTTTTATGCCTCCCTTCAGCACGTCATGACCAAGGCGTGGCGGAAGAGGGGTTACGACCGCGGGTCCCGGCCCACGTTGTACAGCACCCGGCATCAGGCTGTGGCCAACTGCAAGCGCTCGGGGATGACCGATCTGGAAGTGGCCGCGTTCTTCGGCCATGTCAGTACCTCAACCGCAAAAAAGCATTACGGCAAGAAATCGAACGGTTGGGCAGAAAACGCGTTCCGTCCATCCCCTGAAAGCGTAGCGGCCGTCAAGGTGATCCGGACGAAGATCCAGCCGACCCCCAGCGAGGCCCTGCGCCGCGACACGAGTGCCTGGCTCCGCCCGTACTGATTCCCGGGACACCGCCTCTCGTACGATGAAACACTAAGTGCCACCAATCGGCCGAAGCAGTACAGGATCGACCGATTGGCGCAGTATCAAACGAAGCCGCCCCGGATCGAGTCGATCGATCCGGGGCGGCTTCGTTTTTGCCGCTTGAGCGCCTAACGGTGTACGGCGGCAAGCCATACATAGACATAATCAAGCATCGTTCACTATAAAATGCGCACCATGTCGGCGACTAGGGCAGCACCATAAGCGCACCATGTGCACATCAAGCGCGCACCAAATGACCCCGACTTCTTCCAAGAATCTGACGCCCGCACTGGCCTTACACCATGTTCGCACCATGTCTGCCGAGGCTCCTTGATCGATGCTGGGGGTTTCTTCGCGACATTGGAAAACGATGGTGCATATGCCTTGCCACGGGCGCCTCCGGGATGTAAAAATCACATCGTTCGGACTTTTGTTGTTTATTGCAGATTTTCAGTTTTTGAGGACTGTCAATTGAGCGCACCATTCATACCGGGGGATGTGTCCACCTGGGGCAATACCGGGGAGCGGATCGATCTTCGCGCGTTGCGTCGGTACTCCGCTTGGCTGGCCTTTGTTCTCACGGCGGGCGAGTGGATCGCCATTGTGCTGGTCGTGGCGATCGCGATCGCCACGGCAGGCACGTTCACCTACCTCAACTTCGAGAACGTCATCTTCACCGACGGGACCAGTCACGTTTGCGTGCTGGACGGCACCACAGGAGCCATCAGCGATGCCCAGTAAGCCCACGAAACCGGCCGCCAAGGCCGGTGGCGGCGATAGCCTCTCCCCTGAAGCATTGGATGCCATGCAGCAGGAGGCGCTGTCCAAAGATGGCGACCGATCAGCGGTAGGCGCACTGCTGCGCGAAGCTGCCGGTTTGCGATTGACCGTCAAGGATCAGCGTGCGCGTCTGGCTCGTATGTGGACGGTCAATCTGATCATGGCGCTGACCCTCCTCGTGTTCTTCGGTGTTTGGGTCTTCTTCTTCCCGAAATACCGCTACATCCCGACCACGGACAACCGTGCGATTTGCGAGGTCAACTCGCAAATCTCGCCGGACATCATGGAACCCGAAGTTACGGACTTCGCACGTGATGCGGTGCTGCACGCGTATTCGTATGACTACGTGAACTACCGCCAGACCTTGAATGATGTCGCGGGCCGGTGGTTCACCGACGAAGGGAAGAAAGCCTTCTGGCGGTCCCTCGATGCGTCGCAGAACCTCGACAAGGTGCTGAAAGGGCGCCTGGCCCTGCGTGCCACGTTGATGAACGACCCCCAGCTTCAACGCGAGGGCAAGGACGAGCAGCTGCGCGATTGGTGGGAGGTCGTGGTGCCGATGTGGATCAGCTTTTACCAGAACGGGGAGCAGCAGCCAGTCAGCCGTCAGCAGTTCAACGCCATCGTGCGCGTGGTACGCGTTCCCGCCACGCGTCTTAACAGCAAAGGCATCTTGGTCGACAGGATCAACCTCTCTGCGAACCTGGGAGGCAGCGGTCAATGATCCACATGGATCGCGGTAACGCTCCACGCGCCTGCAAGGTACGGCCACCGATCCCCTGCAGTCCCCTGTTGGGACTGGTTACCGTGCTCTGCTTCGCCATGGCGAACCAGGCCTCGGCACAAACCGCACCACCGTCCCCCCACGGCGGACAACCTGCGCAGGCCGCCGACCAAGCACCCGCGAGCGGACTGGGCAAGGACGTAGGCACCACGAAGGTGGTGTATCCGTCGGCGGCGCAGGTCACCGACGATACCCTCAACATGCTCGACCAGCTGCAGCTCACGCCGGAGCAGGTGGAGCGATTGAAGCAGCTGCGCATCGACAAGGAACGTCTGAAGGCGACGCCCTACGTTTCGCCGCCGCAGCCGGTGACGCGCACGCTGGCCGTGAGCCTCGACCCCGGCGTCACGCCGCCGGTCCTGCGTCTGACGCAAGGCCAGCAGTCGTCCATCGTGTTCTCCGACATGAGCGGCAATCCGTGGGTCATCGAAAAGGTCTCGGTGAACTGCGATTTCTTCATCATCGATCAGTGCCAGCAGAACGGCGGCACGGTGTCCGTGCAAAACGCCGCACCAGGCGGGAAAGCCACCGGCCCGAAGCTCACCAATGTGCTGACCATCGAGGCCGCCACGCCTGCTGCCTACGGCAACGTCACGGTGACGCTACTCGGCCTGGCAACTCCGGTGATCTTCGTGCTGACCAGCGCACAGAAGGAAGTGGACATGCGCGTGGACGCGAAGATCCCGGGCCACAACCCGGATGCGAAGGACGACATCACGTTCAGCGCGGTGCCTTCGCAGGACACGGCGATGATGGAATTCCTGGACGACGTACCGCCGGAGGGCGCACAGCGCCTCACCGTCACCGGCATGGACGGCACGGAAGCCTGGTCGTACCAGCGTGCCATGTACGTGCGTGCACGCGGCGATGCGCAGTATCCGGCTTACACGAACGCGGCACGTAGCACCTCGGGCGTGACGGTCTACAAGTTCGCCCAGATGCACAACAGCGTCACGCTCCTCACGGGCGGCCAAGCCGTCACCGTTTTCATCCAGCAGGGGCCGCAGGAATGAGTGAAGAAATCCCTTTGCCGGAAAACCAGGGCTTCGAAGTCGAAGTGGGCGATGCCGAGAGCAGTATCGGCATGGGCCGTCAGCCGATGGCTCCCAAACACGACAAACGTGCCGAGCGCGCGGCGAACATCAAACACACGTTCGGGCAAGGTCCGGGCCGGATCGCCATGATCTTGGTGGCCATCGTCCTTGCTGTATTCCTGATGATCGGCATCCGCAGTTGCTCCCATAAGAGCGACGTGGCGAAAAGTGATGCATCCATTGACGTTCCTGGTGCACCCGCCGCTACCGTTTCCACGAAACCAGTGACGCCCGAGGAAATGAAGCGGCACGCGGAGGTCTCCCAGAAGGAGGCCGCTGAGGCCCATGCCGCCGGCAAGGACTATCAGACATCGTTCGATCCGGTGATCGCCAAGAGCAAGCCGTCGACAACCCTCAATGGCAATGCGCCAGGCGCAAGCTTCGATGTCGATGGCGTGGACACCACGAGCGCACGCCCCAAGGCACCGGCCGCCGCGACAGCAGGGCAGGGCGCACCCCAGGGATTGGTTCCAATTGGTGGCGTTGCGCCTTCGAGCAACGGCGTAAGTGACGCCGCCGCGCACGGGTACGACGGCCATGATGGCGCCGCACCCGCCGACAATTCGGCGCAGACGCCCGAGCAGCAGAAGGCCCAGCAGGATGCCGAGAAGGCGCATATGGACGCCTTCCACAAGGCCGTGGCGGACCGTGACCAATGGGTCGACAAGACCCGCGATCGCGTGATCAGCCAAGCCGAGGAAATCCTGGGCGTGGGCAACCAGAATCAGATCAAGTACAGCGGTTACCGGGCTTTCACCTATGCCCGTGATACCAGCGATGCTCCGCCTTCGCCGGATGGTTCCGCCGTGGGTGGCAGCGCCACATCGAGCGACGGCAAGTCGTCCAAGTTGGACGAAGCTGGCACGGCGAAGGGCCCGCCGCTGATCAAGACGGGCAATTCGCTCTACATCACCACCAATTCAGTGGTGAACACCGACCACGGCGGCCAGCTCTTCGGTACGGTCCGCGGTGGCACGTGGAGCGGCGCACAAGTCATTTGCAATATCGACCAGGCGCCCGACAACATCCGCGCCCACTGCACGACACTCGCGCCCCAAGACAGCCGCCCCACGATGAAGATCGACGGCGTGCTGCTGCGCGAATCGGACATGGCGCAGGGCATCGCCGAGAGCGTCAACCACCACACCATTTCGCGCTACACCGCGCTGGCCGTGGCTTCGCTCTTCCAAGGCTACGGCGAGGCTTACAGCTACCAGCAGGGGACGGCAGTGGTCACCGCCAACGGCACGGTACTGCAGACGAATGAAGCACCGTCCAACAAGCAGGTGATCGGCCGCGCGCTGGGCCAGATGGGCACCAATGCTGGCGGCGAGATCCAGAAGGGCTTCAATCGCCCGGCAACGTATTCCACCCCTGCCAACCAGGGAATGGTTCTCTACTTCCTCTCCGACGTGTATGCACCGTCGGCTGCGCAGCAATAAGGATCGCTCATGGCACTCAAAGACTGGTCAATCGGCAAGATCGTGGGCGTCATGTTCGGCGGATTTTTCGTCGTACTCATCATCACCTTGATCGCGGTGAACGTCGTCAAGAAACAGCGTGCGACGAGTACGAGCAGCCTGGTGAATGTCGTTCCCAGCGAGCCCATGACGGCTCAGCCCATGAATGTGCCATCGCGCGTCGGAACGGCATCGCGTTCGCGTAACGACGGTTTGCTGGACGATCAGCTGCGCCAGTTCTCCGACAAACTCGACGCCCTGCAGCAGCAGCTGGATCAGCAGGGCCAGAAAACCCAGCAGAACAACCAAGCCATCATGCAGAACTTCAGCACGATCCAGGGTGGGGTGAACGCACTCGCGGATCGTGTATCTGCCCTGGAGCACCCCAGTGTCGGTCCGGTAGAGATAGTGAAGCCCGCGGAAAAGCCGCGCGTGTCGGAAACCAAGCGTCTGGCACGCACCGCTAAATCCATTCCGCGCCGTACCGGCTACCAAGCCGAGGCCGTCGTCAGCAAGCGCGCCTGGCTGCGCGTCAATGGTGTCGAGGCCACGCGCTCCGTGGGCGAGGACCTGCCGCAGGCCTCCGAGCCTGCACGCATCGAGGCTATGAGCGCGGATTCAGGCATCTACGTCGTACCTGGCAAGTCGCACTGATCGCTCAGTAAGAACAAAGGAATCTTCCAATGAACAGTGGTAGCGGCATGCCTGATTTGATGGACATCCTCATCAACGTCGGCGCCATTGCGCCGACCATCATTCAGGTGATGCAAGGCCTGATGGCGCTGGCCGGTATATGGCTCACCGGCATGGCGATCATGGAGTTCTACTGCACCTCGAATGAAAACGCTGCGCGCTTCCTGCCGGGCGCCCAACGCTTCACGGTGGGCAGCGCGACGGTGCAGCTGATCATCGGTGCCGCCCTGATATCACTCAGCACGCTGGAACTGATCGGCATCGCCACCCGCACCGCGACCGGGACCCAGGTGACCTCGCGCCTGATGGCCTATCAAACCGGTGGCAACACCATGGCCGATGAAGCCGCGGTCGCCGTACACGGCATTCTTGCCCTGATCCAGCTGATGGGGTTCTGCGCGGTAGCCAAGAGCCTTTTCATGATGAACAAGCGGGCCCACGGGCAAGAGCCTGGCGCACCGACGGTTGCGTGGGGCTTTCTCGTCGGCGGCCTCATCGCCTGGAATTTCCAACTCTTCGCCGATGGGGTCGACAGCCTCATCGGTTTCAACATCCTCGGCGCACTCACGGGCTCATCGAGCTAACGCTGGGGATGGCTCCACCGCAAGACCGCAGCACCCGTAATCACAACCACTGTTAAGGAGTTGCACCCATGTCCCTCTTGGCTCTCTTCCGTTCTCCCGCCCGCGGTGGCGGCTTACCGATCCATCACCGCGCCTACCTCCTGGCGGTCGCTGTCGCCATGTTCGTGCTCGCACCGCCTGTGTTCGCCGTGCAGGCCACCGACGCCACGCAGGACTCCAGCGGCGGCAAGAATTTCACCCAGGTCGCGGGGAACATCGACCAGGCGCGCCAGATCGGCACCACGGTCCTCCTCGGCATCTTCGCGCTGGTCGGCATCATCATGGCTGGTATGTCCATCCTCGCCTTGCATCGTGCGTCGAAAGAAGAGCGCGAGAAGCCGACAGGCGCGGTGGTCGGCCTCATCTGCGGCGGCGCGATGACCATGGTCTCGATGATCGTCTGGATCGTCCACAACACGCTGGCCGCCTGACGGCGGCCAGGACTTACGTTGTGATGCGGGAGGTATGGCGCGGCGGTATGGCCGCGCCATACCTCGCATGAAACATCAGGATGAATCCGTGAGCGCACCTACCCCCACCATCGCCAGTGTCACCGATCGCATGGCTGGTCACCTGAACCGGCGTGCGTCGCAGCCGTTGATGGGCGTCAAGCGCAAGCTATGGCGAAAGGATGACGAGCACGCGGATATCGCGGACAAGGCTTTCGACGCCATCCGCACCGAAGTGCTCAAGCGCGATGGGCATGCCTGCTGCTTCTGTCACTTCCGGTCTTCGAAGTATCAGGAAGTGCACCATCTCGACGACGATCACAAGCACAACACCGTCGACAACCTGGTCACCGTCTGCACCTTGTGCCACCAGGTCTTTCATGTGGGCTTGGCGGGCATGCGCGGCGCCGGGTACTTCGCCGCGCTGCCGGAACTGACCCAGACCGAGGTCAACCACATCGTTCGCACCATCTATGTGGGCGATCTGATCGAGGCCCAGCCAGTCCGCGACAAGTACACCAGCCTCCTGGCCATCTTCGAGTCGCGTGGTTCTGATCTGGCCAAGCGCACGTTCGTGGGTACGGACTTCAGTCAGCCCCTGGTGCTGGCACCCATGCTCTCGGAGCATGACGACATTTTCGACAATCGCGGCATCCACTTCCAGGATCTGCGGCTCGTAGCCACGCGGGAAGCCTTTCATCCCGGCCAGCTGGACTACTACGCCGCCAACATGAAGGCCATCATGCATTCGGAGACCGCGATCAAGCTCTATCACCAGATGGTGGAGCAGGGATGAGCGCACCGGCAACATCCCTGTCCAGCCTTCGCGTTGGCGCAGTCTTCTTTGACGGGACCAACAACGTCACCGGGCGCGATCGCTCGATCATGTCACTGGAAACGGGTTGGGCGTCTATCAGCGGCGGCAAGGCCCGACGCATCAGCTCCGTGCACGACTTGCCCAGCGACATGATCTGGTACACCAACCTCGACTATGCCCAGTTCATTCGCGTCGGGCTCGGCCGTCACGCCAACTTCCGGAACGCCGAATGGCTGCGAACTCAGTTCCACGGCCTGATCGCGGAATTGGGCATCGGCCCCGACAACCTGCCGCCGGACGAGATGGTCTCCGTGCTCGCGCAGGTGGCCCAGCGCGTCACGAAGCAGGCGCAGGAGCGCTACGGCGTCGTTCTGTCGCATCCCAAGCTCAACCACGACTTCAGCGAAGCGCTGCAGGTTCCGCGCTGCGCCTTCCCCAACGAGTTTTATCCGGTCATTCCGCCGATCGCTCAGCACCCGGCGGTGAGGGTGGTTCACACCAACAATTACCATCAGGGCTCGCCGACGGTGACCGTGCGCTGCAACCGCCTGCAGCACGCCCGGGCAGTGCTATCCACGCCAGTGCCCAGCGACATGGGCTGGGAGATGGAAAACCCCTCCGCACTCAAGAAGCGCAGCGAGGATTGGCTGGACTCGCTGGAGACTCCTTTCCTGGTGAAGGCATCCGTGGCCAACGTCCAGCCAATGGTGTCCGACGTCCTGAGCTGGTCCTCCGGCGCCAAGGCACCGCGGGAGTGGCTGACGGATACCGAGTGGCGCCTGTTCCGCCAGTACGCGGATATCACGGTGAAGGCAGCCCTTGTCTGCAGGCTGCCCGCCACTCGCCTGGAGGTGTACGACCAGCTCCCGAATGAGCACATGGCAGAGCTGTCGCTGACCTGCGGGTTGTTGGCCGAACAGATGTGGACGGCCTTCACCAACGCCATGCCGTACCGCCTCAATGAGACACGCTGGAGCGTCGCCGCCGCCTGGCTGCGCGCAGCGGATCGCCTGCGCATGTTCGACTTCGCGCAGAAGCTGCATGCGCGTGGGCTCACCGTATCCAGCTATGGCGTGGGGAGCGTCGTTTTGCGCTACCCAGCCAGCGGCGGCCTGCAACGCACCTTGGCCATGGCCTCCGAAACCGGGCTCTTGCCACCGGCCCACCGCATCACCCAGACGCGAGGTGCGGCATGAGCGATGTGCCCGAGGCCCGGGCCACCATGGCCGACCAACTCGCCACGATCGAGCAGTTTTTCCGAATGAAGGCCTCCGCCCAGGAAATCCTGGACATGGACTTGATCGTGCTCCGGCATGACCTTTCCGACGCCGAGCGGACCCGGCTCGTCACCGAGCTGGTTCGCGGAACCACCACAGGAAGCAAATCGTCATGAGTCAGTTTTTCAACAAAGCCGAAGCGATGTTCCTGCACCTGCTCACGCTCCTGAAGACAGACGTGGAGGACTACTGCGAGCTGGAGACGATCAACGATGACCATACGCTGGTCTACAGCGACGGCTCGATGGCGACCATCTGCGAATTCCATGGCACCAAGACCCTGATGGGGCGCGATGACTACATCGCGATGATTCGCCACCTCACGGGATCGTTGACGCCGTTTCTTGGGCGCGGCAACGGGCATCAGCTGCAGGTGCTCTTCCGCCGTGATCTGGATGCCTCGGAAACCCTGACGGCGACCAGCCAGCAGCAACTGGTCACGGCATCGAAGATCGGCCTGTCCATTGCTGACCTGATTACCGAAGGCACCGACACCTATGCCCGCTACGTCTACGACGAGGCGTGCTACCTGGTGTTCTGGTCCCGCCCGGCGCTCCTGGACCCGATCGAGAAGAGGCAGGCCGCACGGGAAAACAACGAATTCCGCGCGGAGGTGAACTGGCCTGCGATGGGCGACGCGCAGAATCTGCTCCGCCCGATCGGCTACCTGCGCGATCGGCACACGGCTTTCGTCAGCAAGATCACCTCCGACTTGCGCTCGCCACAGCTGGGCTGTGCGCTGGAGATACTGCCCGTGCACGACGCCATCCGTGCCGTGCGCAAGAGCATGGTGCCCGATGCCACCGCTCGGACGTGGCGGCCAGCTCTGCCAGGCGACGCCATCACCTTCCGCTGGAAGGAAGGCGGCCCAGCCCACGATGCATCCGCTGTGGGCTTCCCGACGCTCCCATCGCAAATCATGACGAACGTGGGCAAATTCGGCAGCAAGAAGGATGCGTTGCTACCCGATCCCTCGACGGTGCGCATCGCCGGTCGCGTGTACGCGCCGCTGATGATGACGATGCCGCCCAGCGATCCACAATTCTTCGCTACGCTCTTCAACAGCCTTAACCAGGCGTCCACGACTCACCAGGGGGGCATGCGCGCCATGCCCTACTCGATCTCGTTCATGCTCCGTGGCGATGGCGTGGGCGCCTTCGCGATGAAGGAGATCCTGGCGGGCGTCCTCGGTTTCACCAGCGAGACGAACCGCAACATCATGGCAGCGCTCCGCCTGCTGCGTGAGCGCAAGCGTGACGGCGAAGTCATCGCCAAGCTCAACATCAACTGCATGACCTGGAGTGACGACACGCCCGAGGGTGTGCGCGAGCTGCAGATCCGCAAGAACAAGCTCACCCGTACCTTGCAGGGGTGGGGCAACATGCAGTTGGCCGAGAAGAGCGGCAACCCCATGACGGCTATCCAGGCCAACGCCCTGGCCCTGTCACCGCGCGCTTTCGGCACCGTGGCAGCACCGCCGCTGTACGACGCGATCGCCGTGCTGCCTCTCTCGCGTCCGGCCTCCCCCTTCTCGCGAGGTTCCACGCTTTTCCGCAGCCTCGACGGGAAAGCGCTCAAGTACCAGCGCTTCTCCTCGCAGCAGACCACATGGATCACCCTGATCGGCGGCAAGCCGGGATCGGGCAAGTCGGTGCTGATGAACCACAACAACGTGGAATCCTGCGTACTGCCTGGCCTCACGAAGCTTCCCTACATCGGCATCATCGATATCGGTGTGTCGTCGTCGGGTTTCATCGACCTCGTGCGCGATTCGCTGCCGAGCGACCAGAAGCACTTGGTGCTCTACAAGCGCCTGCAGAACAGCAAGGCCGACTGCATCAATGTGCTGGATACGCCGCTTACGATGCGCAAGCCCCTGCCGCGGGATCGCGAGTTTCAGAAGACCTTCCTCACCACATTGGTCACGGCGGCGGAACGCAAAGGCGCGCCGATCGAAGGTATGTCCGCCTTTATCGGCCGTATGATCGACATGGCGTTCGCCCGATGCGACAACCGGTCCGACAAGGCGAGCCCCAAGAAGTACAACGCCAACCTGAATAAGGTCGTGGACGCAGCCATAGCCGAGATCGGCTTCCATGTGATGCCTGCCACGTGCTGGTGGGAGATCGTGGACGCCCTCTTCGCGGCCAAGATGTACTACGAGGCGGAAATCGCGCAGCGCTACGCCGTGCCCGCCCTCATCGACCTGACCGAAGTGGCCAACAACGAGGAGATCCGCAAGGAATACCAGATGACGGAACGCGGCAAGGAGGTGTGGGGCAGTTTCACGACGGGGGTTCGTGAAGCCGTGGCCGACTTCCCGGTGTTCTCCAGCGTGACGTGCTTCGATCTCGCTTCAGCGCGTATCGCCGCACTGGACCTGCAGGATGTCGCCATGAAGGGATCGGATGCCGCCAAGAAGCAGACGGCGCTGATGTACATGGTCGCACGCCAGAGTTTCATGAAAAAGCTGGCCTTCAGCCTGGAAGACCTGCCGTTCTTCGACGACCACGCCAAGCCGTACTACCAGCGCCTCATCACGGAGCTGGTGGACGAATACAAGGTGTTGTGCATGGACGAGTTGCACATGACCGAGGGCCATGTGGGCTTGCGCGAGCAGCTGATGACCGATGGTCGCGTGTCGCGCAAGTGGCAGATGGAAATCTGCCTGGCGTCGCAGCTGATGGAAGACTTCGGCGAGATCGGCAAGATCGCCACGTCGCTCTTCATCCTGGACGCCGGTACCGAGGCCACCCGCACATGGATGCGCGAAAACATCGGCCTCACGCCTGTGGAAGAACGTGCCCTGGTTGATTACGTGCATGGCCCGGCGGACGACGGTAGCGGTACGACGTTTCTGGCCAAGTTCGTCACGAAGGAAGGCGAGTTCAGCCAGCTCTACACCTGCAGCATCGGCCCGATGCGCCTGTGGGCGCTTTCCACCACCGCCGAAGACCGCAAGCTGCGCGACCTCCTGTATGCGGCGATGCCCAAGAGCGACGCCCGCCGTCTGCTGGCCAGGCACTTCCCCAATGGCGGCTGCAAGAAGCTGATCGACCGCCTGAAGTCGGAGCAGTTCGTGGGCCAGACCTTCGTGGACGACGATCAGGTCAACTCGGTGATCGAAGGCGTGGCCAAGCAGCTTTTGGACGCTTACCGCCACGACCTTTCACAGGCGGCGTAAAAGGGAAGGGGAGAGCGGTCGATGCCGACATACAAAGGCGTATCACGCCAGCACGAAGTGCGTGCTTCACAGCGCCGGAAGGACACACGGCGCTCTGGCGTCAAGCTGAAGGAATTCCTGCAGTCCAGCGAAGGCGGGATTGTCGGTGCCTCCCTGATCGCTCTGTTCGCGCTGGTGATGGTCGTGGCACGCGTCCCCTTCGGTGGGGAATTGGCGTTGTTCATGGCGTTTCTCTACCGCCGAAGCGAGTACGCCCGCCCCGAGAAGCGTGCTTTTGATTTTCCCTTCCGTGTCCCCAAGATCGCGGATCTCAAGGACGGTTCCATTCCGGGCGGTCAGAAGAAGGGCGCCGGCATCACGTTGCTGGGCAACGACAACGAGACGAAGGAGCAGGTGTACTCCACCGACTCCGATCTGCGTACCCACATGCTGGTCCTTGGCACCACCGGTTCCGGCAAGCCGCAGCCCTACCACGCACGCATCCTGACGCCGAAGGGCTGGATGCGCATGGAACAGGCCGAGGAGGGCGGCATCGTCTGCACGCCCGACGGCAAGCAGGCGCGCATCCTGCGCGTGATCGAGCAGGGCGAGCAGGAGGTCTACACCGTCCGCGCGAAGAATGGTCGCTGGGCCCAGGGCACGGGCGACCACCTGTGGCGCGTGCTGGTGCGCGACAGGGCGGGCTCCGAGAGCGCCCAGACCGTCACCACCGACGCCATCGGCGCCCTGTTGGAGAAGGGCGCTCGCGTCATGCTTCCGCAGGTTCGCCGCCGCAAGGGAGGCGGCGCGAAGTTCGAGCGCTGGACCCGGATCTGGAAGGTCGAGCACGCAGGCCGTTACCTCTGTCGCTGCATCGAGATCGACCACCCGCAGCACCTGTATATCACTGACAACAACCTGGTCACCCACAATACCGAGTTCCTGCTGGGCCTGGTGTTCAACGCCTTGGTGCAGAACACGGGCTTCATCTACGTCGACGGCAAGGGCGACCCCAAGCTGCAGAAAGAGATCTTCCGCCTGGCCCGTTACCTGGGCCGCGAAGACGACCTGCTGATCATCAACTTCATCACCTCCGGCCGCGACTTCGTGGAGAAGCAGGCCGACAAGGTGACGAACAACATGAACATCATGGGCAATACCTCGTCGGGTATGCTCATCGAGTTGATCGTCGCGCTGATGGATGACTCCGGCGGCGGCGGCGACATGTGGAAGGGCCGCGCGATCTCGTTCGTGGCCGCGCTGACCCGTCCGCTGACCTACCTGCGTGACAAGGGCTACATCAACCTCAGCCCCGAGAAGTACCTGGAATACTTCGAGCTGAACATGCTCGAAGAGCTGGTGTTCGAGCACAACGGCAAGTACGGCGAGATGTTCGACGTGATCGTCGCGCCGTTGCGCTCGTACCTGCTGACGCTGCCGGGCTACCAGAAGTCCAAGCTCAAGAAGCAGGAACAGAAGACGCTGGAACAGCATGGCTTCATCGTCATGCAGCTCACCCGCATCTTCAACGACCTGAACTTCAACTACGGACACATCTTCAAGACCCGCGTGGGCGATGTGGACTTCTTCGACGTCGTGGTGCGCCGTCGCCTCCTGACCGTGCTTCTGCCCGCGTTGGAGCGTGCGCCGGACAGCTTGCGCATGCTGGGCAAGATGATCGTCGGCTCCATCAAGCAAATGATGGCCGGTTGCCTGGGCAATCGGGTCGAGGGCGTTATCCGCGAGATCATCGAGTCGCGCCCCACCAACGCCGAGTTCCCGTTCTATTGCATTCTCGACGAGTACGGCTACTACGCCGTGATCGGTTTCGCGGTGGCCCCGGCGCAGGCCCGCTCGCTGGGCTTCTCGGTGACCTTCGCGGCGCAGGACTTCTCCAGCCTCAAGAAGTCCAGCGCCGAAGAGGCCGACGCCACGTGGGAAAACACCAACGTGCGTGCGGTCGGCCGCATCACCTCCGGCCAGGAGTCGGAGACCTGGCGTCGCATTAATGGTGCTGCGGCCGAGGCAGGCTCTGCGCTGGTCGACGGCTATGACCGCGGGATGGGCATGACCAGCGAGACATTCCGTAGCCGCGACAGCATCTCGATCAAGGACGGCTCGCGCCTCAACTACGACGATCTGGCGATGCAGGAAAACGGCGAGTTCACCTTCATCATCGGCAAGAAGGAGAACAAGGGTCTGTCCGGTGGCGTGCGCGTGATTCGCGGCATGGGCTTTTACACCGCGGGCCCGACGCCACGCGAGATGCGCATCAACGACTTCATCCCGGTGGAGACGCCGGAACCCGCGGATCTGCCGAGGAATCGGCAGGCCTACGAAGCGTTGCGCCGAGCGCTGCTGGAAGGCACCTTCGCTACCACGCTGAAGAGTGCCGTGAAGGGCGACCCGATTCTCTCAGGCATGCACGTCTTGCTGGAAAGCAATCACATCAATCCGAAGAAGCCCAAGCTCAACCGCACCGACGTGGCCCGCGCTGCGCTGGGCTGGTATCTGGACGGTCAGCCTGCCTTGGCGAGGGCACCGGCAGGTACGGGTAGCGGCGGCGGCGTGAGCCCCGAGCCCAGGCCCGAGGAGGCTGGGTCGGGAGAGGAAGTGCAGGTTGAGGCGCTGGACGCCACCACTGCGAATGCCTACCGGGCGCTGGACATGGTGGCCGAGGAGATCCGCGAGCGCACCGCGGCAGGGCTGTCGCCGCTACCGCTGGCGGCGGAGCCTCGCACCGAGCCACCGGTCTACATCTCGGCCGAACCGTTGCCCGATGCTGAGGACGACGAAGCGATCACCGTCCGTACGGACACGGTGACCACGAACCTGCTGCTCACGGAGGACGACAGCACCGCGTTCAACCAGCGCGCCCTCCCCATGCTCAAGCAGTTCATGCTGCAGATCGACGCCGAGCCTGGCGAGAACTGGGACCAGCAACTGTCGGTTGCCGATCGCGAGAAGCTGCTGGAGATGGAGGTGGTCTCCCGCGGCCAGCGCTTTGGGAGCCTGGCCGAGAAGTGGGAGACCGGCGATCGCATCGACGAGCTGCGCAGCCAGATCGCCAAGGAGACCAGCTACATCGCCCCACCGGTGCCGGACAAGGCCTCGGTCGAGGACGTCAACGATGAACTGACCAAGCTGATCGGGTGGATCGAGGAAAGCAGGGGGCAGGACGACTTCTCGACCATGTAGCTCTGGCGTACGGGTGATGTGCCAAAATCACGTTTAACGCACTGAATTGCAACGCGATATCAAAAGCCTGCGCCGCCCTTGAGGCGGCGCTTTCGTCTGTGTGGTGGTCGCAAATAGTCGCGCTATGATGGCATATGCATAATTACCAGTTGACGGCAAAATATACGCTGCTGTTAGAATAGTCTCGTTCAATCTTTTTGCCGCACCAAGCGGCTTGACGGTACACGGGACGGGGCGGCCTCATGAGTTTCTGGAGTGGCACCAAGCGGACGGCCAAGTACGTGGTATGGGGTATGCCGTCGGCGATTCTGGGCGTGCCGATGCTGCGCCTGGGATCGCGTCAGATCCGCGACTTGTACCGCTCACTGACGTGGCCGGTGTGCCCGCATTGCCAGAACGGCACGTTGATACGCGGCGAGGCGGACGATCCCACGGCCGTCGAAACGAGCTGGTATTGCCGCAAGTGCAAAAGCACTTTCACGGCGCCGGTCGACCCCCGGGAGGCCAATCTGGTCTTCAGCGCTGCGCGCCGTACGGCGGCGGTCGATGCCATGGCGCATCTCGCCGACACCTCGCGCGCCGACCTCATGCGCCGTCATCGCTGGCGGTCACGTTGGTACTTCGGCATGGCCGCCCTCTTCTTGGTGAGCTTTCTCGTCAACATCGCCCTGGGCGCAGGTTTCATGGCCCTGCTCAACTGGCTGATCCTCACTTCCGTGATGTTCATCTTCGGGCTCAAGGCCAGCTACCGCTGTTGGCAGGTCACGTACGGCGTGGTCTTCGAGCCGGGAGCCTTTCGTCGTTGGTTCTGGCGCGGCCGGTGGTTTGTATGAACCACGCTCTGCGCGCCCTCGGCGTGTTGCTGGTGGCCAGCTTGCCCACGATGGTGCTGGCCACCGACCAGCCGCCGACTGGGAAGGCCAACGATGATTTCTATGGTCGTCATCCCGCCACGATCGAGTGTGTGATCGAAGCGGCGAACAAGCAGGACGTGCCGGCGAACATCCTGCTCGCCCTGGCCAGCATCGAGTCAGGGAAGAACGGCCAGCTGGTCACGAACAAGAACGGCTCGATCGACATTTCGCATTTCCAGATCAATTCGTCGAACTGGAATCGCGGCGGCGCGTTCGCGCGCTACCCCGCCATCACGAAAGACGCCGTGCAGTGGCGTGGCTGCTACAACGCCGAGCTGGCTGCGTGGCTGTTGCGCACGCGTCTGTCCGAAGACACCGGCAAGGATTTCTGGACGCGAGCGGCGAACTACCACTCCAGGACGCCGAAGTACAACGCCGAGTACCGAGCCAAGCTGATCCCACTGTCCATCCGGTGGGGGAAATGGCTGCAACAGCGGGTGCCTCACGCACTCGTTTCTTACCAACCGCAAGTTGCGAGGAGCACAGCACCATGAGTCGCATGAACAATCGCTTCCAGGCCGAGGGCAATCTCGGCGCGGACCCCGAAATCCGCAGTTTCGGCACCAACGGCAACCGCGTGGCCGAATTCAGCCTTGCCGTCGATGCGTCCTACAAGGACAAGGACGGCAAGAAGGTCGAGAAGGTCGAATGGATCGACTACTCGGTCTACGCGCCGGGGCTGATCGATGTGGTCGAGAAGTACGCCAAGAAGGGCCGCGAGCTGCGCGTGGAAGGCTACGTGCGCAAGGAGAAGTGGGAGTCGAAGACCCGCAAGGACGAGAGCGGCAAGCCGCTGATGGACAGCCGCTACGAGTTCGTCGTCACGGGGATCAAGCTGGGCCGGGACCCGAACTACACCGGGAACGCGCAGGAACCGCAGGGCCCAACGTCTGCCGAAGACGGCGATCAGATCCCGTATTAGCCCATACCTAAGACGAAAAGCGGGCTAACAAGCCCGCTTTTCGCGGAACACGTAGTCTCGATTGCTGTGGGGAACCACCGTCATGAAGATCAAGAAGACACTTCAATACGTCGCGATGGCCTTCGTCGTCCCGCCGGTCGCTGGCCTTTCCACGCCGACGATCATCGGGGTGATGAGCCCCTACGTGATAGCGGAGGCCAGCACGTATGCGCTCAGGCACGTCCCTTGGCTGGATCTCATCTTCAACCCGGCCTGCAGCATCAGCAATGCCCCCCTCATTTCCGGACAGGCCCGCCTGGCCTGCCCGCTGATTCCGGCCAACAACGTGGCCGAGGCGCCCTGAACCCATGAAGCAATTTGCCCTGGCTAAGACGGCTGATCGCGATCGACTGTTCGATACCAACGAAGTCGAAGCGCTCGATCGCCACTTTGATGCCATCGGGGATGCTGCGCGCCCGACCGAAGTCACGCGCGCTATGTGGCCGTTTCGCCTGATGTACGGCGCCTTCCTCCCGCAGCCCTTCCTTTCGATCGAGGACGCGGAGCGGGCACTGCACGACGCCGTGCCCAAATGGCACGGCTGGGTGAAGCAGGACGCGTGCTTCGCGCTGGGCGTCTGTGCGATCAAGACCTACCCCGCGGTGGACTACCACGGTCCCCGCATCCCTGTGGCGGTCCTAGTGCAGGCCTCGGAAGACACCTTCGAGCTGATGGAAGGCGCAGCGCCGCAGGCGATCAGCGCCTTCGTCCGCTACGCGAACCGCACGCCGACCGAGAACCTGCAGGAACGTCCCGGCATCCTCGCCCTCATGGGCGAGGAAAAGAACCTCAAAACCCCGCTGCTGATGCTCCACAACTGGAAGCAGAGCATCGACGACACGCGTGCGCGTCGCGCTGCCGAGCGGATTCGATAAGGGCTGTCTTGCCATGCCGATCGAGAGAATTGCAACCATGCACCCCAAGAAGCTCAACGCGTTCTACTGCGTTTACCCGGAGACATCTCATGTCTAAATCCTTCGGCTTCCATCGAAAGGGGTGGAGCGTGTTCGTATGGCTGTGCATCGCCATGATGGTTGTGTACTGGGCGCTGATCGCGGTGGTTCGGCTTTCGATCCGGCGGGACATCGCCTACGGCGATGCCGTCATCGCCGCGTACACGAAGGACGCCGACCTGCACGCACTGAAGCCTACTTCGGACGACGATCCTGCGTTCACGTCGAACGGCTTGTTGACGGATGCCGCGCGGTCAGCGCGGTGTACGCAGGTGGTTGCCTCCCTGCGTGACTTTCAGAAGCGCTGGCTCGATTCCTCGGTGTTTGATGGGCACAAGGTTCACTCACGCTTCCTGGCAGCTGTTATGGCTACCACGGTTGAAGCACCGGCAGCGCGCAACGGATGCATTTCCACTGCGGACTTCGATGAATTTCTGACGCGGCTTCATGCTATCCGCGCCTCCGATCTCGGTGTGCCTGTATTCCATGATCTCGCCGCTCGCACGCCACTGCCTTCGTATGACGGCCACTGGCCGGCGTTCTTCACCCTACACAGCCTGCGAGTAATCCAGTGGGATTCGCTTTTGAATGACAGACGCCTGCAGCTTCTGCGTTGCAGTGCAGATGTGCGCTGCAACTCCCACGACATGCTGCAGCATCTGGATGACAAGTTGATTGAAGCCGGCGAGGCCAAGGCATGATGCGCACCTTCGCCATTTACCTCGCCGCCGCCTGGTCCGGCTTCTACGTGATGGGCATCGAGTTGTTGGGCGGCCGTCTGCTCGCGCCGTTCTTTGGCTCCAGCGTGTTCGTCTGGGGTGCGATCATCACCGTCTTCATGACGTGCCTGTCGCTGGGCTACCTGCTCGGTGGCCAGCTTTCGTTGTCCAAGCCCACGCTCGCCGTTCTGTGCGCGCTCCTGATCGGCGAGGCGATCACCGCCACGCCGATCATCGCCCTGGGCCCCATCACGTGGGAGTGGCTCTCCTACCGCGTGCCCGATCCGCGCTACGGCTCGCTGCTCGGCGCGCTCCTGATGTTCGGCTTGCCGACGGTGATCGCGGGCATGGTGTCGCCCTACGCCGTGCGACTCCTGATCGGAAGCGTCGAGGCCTCGGGCCGGGCGGCCGGGCGCCTCTATTTCGTGTCCACGTTCGGCTCGGCCGCAGGCACGATCCTGACCGCGTTCTACCTGGTCGCGTGGTTGCCGATCAACACGATCCTCCTGATTTTCATGGGCTCTACGCTGGCGATCGCCGCGCTGATTTTCGCGCTGGGTGCATTACGTCAATCAGCGCACCTGGTGCCGTGCCATGCGCCGAATCACTAATCGGTTGGCGTGGCTCCTCGGCGTCGCGCTGAGCATTTCAGCGCAGGCGTCGACGTTCCACACGCCCAAGGTCATCGATCAGGAAATGTCGCTCTACCGCAACATCGTGGTGAGCGAGGGCGACAGCTATCGCTGCATGACCTTCGGGCGCTTCAGTGGCCGCCAGTCGTGCGTCCACCTCACCGATCCTCAGGAGCTGGTGCTGCGCTACACGCAAGGGCTCCTGAGCGTGCTGTACGTGCAGCCGAAGCCACAGCGCATCCTCGTGATCGGGCTGGGCGGCGGCATGCTCCCCATGGCGTTCCGGCGCCTGTACCCGGACGCCCGGATCGACGCAGTGGATCTCGACCCCAGCGTCATCAGGGTCGCCAAGAAGTATTTTGGCTTCACGCCCGACGATCACTTGCATGCCTACGCCGACGACGGGCGCATGTTCGTACGCAAACAGGGCCGGGCAGGGGTGCGCTACGACGTGATCGTCATCGACGCCTTCGACAAGGACTACATCCCCGAGCACATGCTGTCGGTGGAGTTCCTGGCGCAGGTGAAGGCCATCATGGCACCGCACGGCGCGCTGGCCGCCAACACGTTCCAGGGCGCGTTGACGCCCTACGAATCGGCGACGTACCAGGCCGTGTTCGGTACGATCGACGCGGTGGATTCGATGGGCGGCAACCGCATCATCCTGGCCGGCCGAGACGGCCTGCCGGACTTGGCCGCCCTGGCCGCCACGGCACACGCGCTCGATGCGCACCTGGCGCCGACCAAGGTGACTGCCGCGATGGTGCTTCCGGATATCAGCGCGGTGCCGCCATCGGAGGCAGAGCCGCTGACGGATCAGTATTCCCCCGCGAATCTCCTCCTGAAGTACGCCCATTGACCGAAGGCCAAGCCACGTTCCACCGCACCGCCGTTGGTGCACTCACTCCCCCCAGAAACAGGAAACCACCATGCACCACATCAAGCGCAGCATGTTCGTTCTGCTCACCATCGGCGCACTGGCCCTTGCCGGTTGCGCGACCTCTGGCGTCAAGATCGACCCGAACGTGGTCACCAGCTTCAAGCCGGGCGTGACCACGCTGGCCGAAGCCGAGGCACGCCTCGGCCAACCGTCGCAGACCACCCGCAATTCCGACGGCACCACGACGCTGAACTACCTCTTCGGCAGCTCGCAGGTCAGCGCTTCGACCTTCATCCCGTTCGCGGGCGCGTTCGTGGGCCACACCGATTCGAAGACGCAGATCACCGAGCTGGTGTTCGACAAGAACAACCGGTTCGTGCGGTCCTCGCTGAGCGAGGGTCAGACCCGCTCGGGCATGGGTACGTCCAACTGACGCCTCGGCCCACCTGGTGTGTCCAAGAGGGGCGCTGCGGCGCCCCTCTTCTTTACTCCTGTGGAGGAACAGTCAAATGATCGGTTTTATGCAACGCAACGATCCACGCCTGGTGTTGGTATCCGACTGGGCCTCCTTTGCCGCATGGGCCAAGGAGGGCGGATATGGCGAGGAAAGCCTCGACGTGAACGATTCACGCTGTGAGGCGCTACAGCGTGAATACCTCGCGGAACTTGAGAACGAGTGTCACCAGGAAGAGCACGGCCGATGAAACCGGCCGTGTGGTGTCGGAAACGCGACGGCGCCGACGTCTGCCCATCAGGTAGACAAGAGCGCACGTGCGGGTGAAGGGCGGAGGACAACCCCTCAATGCGCGGATCTCGGACAGGCGCGTCTTAAAAGCGCGCCTGTCCGATCAAGCACACAAGCGCATGTCGGTAGGGTCACGCGCCGGTTCGTAGCGCGGCTCCATATCGGCGCCATAGGCGCGCAGCGTGCGCGCCCTGGACCTGGCCAGCACACTATCGGCAGCCTTAAGCAGCACATCGAGAATCTGTGACGGCGTTTCTTCGGCGATGAAGGCGGTATCCAGTTGCTTCTCAAGCATGTGTAGCGTTCCCGTTTGCATGACGAGTGTTTTCTGCGCGTAGCTCAAAAAGCTATCGGCAAATCCACGGTTCCCTTGATTGTTCCCAGATGAAACTCTGTGTTCAGAATCACTTACCTGAACAGAGCCGCATTAACTCTCAAGCTGCGACCCGGATTTCTGACTTGCATCAAGAAACGTGCCATATCGAGAATTTGACCTATGTCATCCATTCCAGTGCGTTGTCCCTAAATCACGTTTTGCAAATGTGATCGTCATCACAGACATTCATCAGAGCATCTTTTAGCCGCCTCGTTTCAGCCGCGCGAAGGGTGCCACTCTGCGTCAGGCTGGTACTTCAGCACGTCGCAGTTTTCTTGCGGCGGGGCGATGGATCAACGGAAGATCATGCGGAAGATTACGGTGATACGCTGCCAATGCCTGGGTGACGCTGAAGCCCTCATCGCAATCTGCGCTCAGCCAGCTGCAAGGCTGGCCAGGAATGAGCGCTTCTTCGCCTTCGGCAGTTGCTTGATCAGCCACTCGGCCTTGGAAGCCGCGGAACGATCAGGAAAGGGCGCCGAGCCCATCAGGCGGATTGGCGGACGAGCCCGGGTGTAGCGGGCTCCCTTGCCCGCCTGATGGGCCTTGTAGCGCGCCTCCAGGTCATTCGTGATCCCGGCGTAGAACGTGCCGCCCCTGCACTCCAGCAGGTAGAGCACCCACGTCTTCATTGCCGCACCCAGCGCGCCTTGAAGCTGGCCGGTACACCAAAGCGGCCTTCCTCATCGCGTCGTTCACGGCGGGCCTTCTGCAAGGCCTGCGCGTGCGACTTGGCCAATACCTGGACGGTGTATTCGCCGAACGTCGCGGAGCCCGTATAGGAGCCTCCGGCATAGGTGACCATGCTTGGCGTCACGGTGACCGTGTATTCGCGAAGAGCCGTGCCGCTCGACGCCGGGCGCCGCCGGGCAGGGACGGGCGATGGGGCCGCTGCGGCCTGCGCGGAAGGTGCCTGGCGGAGCCCAAGGGCCACTTCCACCTGCTCCAGTGAGCCTTCGAGTGGATCAGCCTGGTAACCATGGACGAAGGCGTAGTACACCGTCTCCATACCGCGTACCAGAGTACCGATGCGAGGGTCCAGGTGATCCATGAAACGCTCCGACGGATGATTGCTCTTGACACCTAGAATACATCCATTGGATATATTGTCAACGGCCCTTGACCCCGAGACCTTGATCGAAACGACCGGGAGCTGCAATGGGATCTACGCGTCTTCGCGGTTGGCTGCGTCCTCTTGTCGCCACTGCTCGATCAGGCCAAGGCGCATCCGGGTCCACGCGTCGGCTATCTCGGTCAAACGTGGGTACCGCTCCACCAGGACGTGTGCAACGGCTTGCAGCTCCCGGTCGTTCGCGTCGCCGATGCGCACGTAGTGCGAAACAACGCGCAACGCAACCGCGAGGCCAAAATCATCGATGTCCGCGGTGCATTCGCGCAGCGAGAAGGCGTAGCTGCCGTCCGCAAGCGACAGCAGCAACTTCACCATCCCCTCGGCCGCCTCGGTGCCAGGGTGGTGGTTGATCCACTCCAGCGCCTCCCGATAAGGATTTATGGTCATGCCATCTTTCTCCCACGAGCCTTCACCAGCGGCTCGGTTTTTATCTGGAACAGTTCCCAGAATGCCAGATGCATCTGCCGATACCCGGGCGCGCCTGGCTCGGCCTCCCAGTGCTGCCAGCTGCTCAGCGCCGAATGCACCAGAGCCGCGGCTGCCGTCTGGGTCAGTCCGGCCGCTTGGCGTCTGGCGATCACCTGGCTCGGCGTGGGTGCCTTGAGGGCGGACGGCTTCCTGTTGGTGCTCGTCGTCACGCCACCACCTCAGCGTGACGACGCTGTAGGGCCTGTGCCTGCTCCGACGTCGCAACTTCGAAGCGAGGATGGACCTCACCGTCCTCGGTGACCACTTCGAGACGATGCGTCGAGAAAAGGCCGCCAAGCGTCCAATCACACGGTTTCCCATCCGGCTCCCCCCGTGGCGTCGAAGCCCCGCTGAAGCGGCCGACGCACGAGAATCCTAGGTAGCGTTCAATGCTCTCGAAGTCTTCTCCGGCGCCGGCCTCGATCAGGTCGCGGGCCGACTGGACGCATCGGCACATCGGGCAGATGAAGGCGTAGTCCTCGCGCGAGGGCACGCCTTGTGCCTTCAGCGCGATATGGAACTCATCGATCGTCATTCGTTGCATGGGGTCGCCTCAGTGTTCACTGCGTAAAAGGCCTCTAGCCACCGCTCAAGGGTAGTGCGTCGCACCGCTACTCGACGCCAGAAAGAATCAAGCCCTGCTTTCGAATCCCTGCAAAGAAGTTCACCTCGCGTGATGCAGAGTGCTTCCGAGGTGAAGCCGAGCTTGCCCACAATCCTACCGGCGACAATTCGCGGTGAGTCGTGGCATTCCACTCGGATCTTGCCCTTGAAGTGGTAGTAGATACCCCAGTCGTATCCGCCGACCTCTTCCATGGTCATGCGCCCTTGATAGAGCTTCAGAAGCTCATGCAATCGGGCTTTCGTCAGGGGGAGAGTGCGGGCCATCAGGCAACTCCCGACCGGTGCCGCTCGTGCTGGAGCGCCAAGGCAACACCTTCAACTGCTCGATCATGATCGGCACCAAGCAGGCCCCACTTGGCCACAATTTCCTCGGCAATGTCACGGACAGGCCGATCATGATTATCCATCGTGACCTTCGCAACGTCATAGCGCCGGTACTCCGGGGCGTTGTTGGCGTCGATGGCAAGCAGTAGGCCCCCGACAAGATGGGCCGTCCGCTCATCGTTGAAGTCTCCGACCTCATTGTTGCCCATCGGGTGCGTCCCGCTCATCAATGTCAGTCGGTGCTTCATGGCTACCGTGTTGTTCATACCTTCAACCTTCGACGTATTCGAATTCGATCCGTGTCACCAGGCTTTCCGGCGTGCAGCCCTTGTGACTGCCGCAGAAGAACACCACGAATTCGCTGGGCCACCGAAGGGTATGGTGGTCGCCAAACCCTTCCTTCACGCACTCGGCCATGCCGTAGTCGACATCTTCCAGCATGGCCTTCAGTGGTTCCTGTCGCACGTCCACCACGCGGATCGTGTCGATGCGCTCGACGCGTTCACCGGGTTTCAGGCCCATACCCTTCTCGACCGCACACAGGAGGTCACCAGGGCGCAGCTTCAGCCACCCCATGCGACGGGTGACCGTCTTGGTGCGATCACGGATCTGCTGCTTGGTCAGCATGAAGCTCATGTTGCGCATGGCACTTCTACTCCATCATTCCATGCTGCCGAAACAGCTCAATGTCATCAGGGTCCGCGAGCTTTGCGTCACCACCCTGTGCGAACAGGCTTTGCACACCGGCCGTCACGCAGCCTTCTTCACGCAGCAGCGCCGCCACCGCGCAGAAGTAGCCACGGCTCCATCCGCCATGACCCCGTGTGCTCGTGCCCTTCTTCACCTGTTCGATGACGGCGAGGCACCCGTTGCACGTGACCGGCTTCTTGGTTTGCGTCCATCGGATGTCGAGCCGACCGATGTGGCCGCACAGCGTCTCGCTGCTGATCGCGGGCACGCCGGCCGCGTGCACGTTGTGTGCGCCCTCCAGGCCGTCGTCGTCGCGCTTGTGGGTGTACTCGCCGTAGAGGTTCATGACGTAATCCAAACGTCGGCGAGGGCAGCGCGCTCCTTCTCCGCCGCAATGAGGGCGGCCTGCATTTTCTGCTTCCACTTCCTCTCAACTTCAGGACGCATATGCCCCCAGGACGGCCAATGCGCCTTGCACGCTGCGGTAACGATGGAGTCGTGGAACCCTCCGTTGAAAATCAGCGCGTCGACCCTGCGCTGCTGCGCGTTGTCGTCGTCCGGATCTTTAGCCACCATCACCGTGTTCTCCATTGCGATTCATTCTGCCGCCGTCTCAAGCAGTGACAGGAATTCCAGCTCGCCAATGCCATTGAGGTTTTCGATCACTTCATCAAGGGCCTCGATGGCTGCATCAGCACGCTCACCCTTGTCGCTGTCAGCGATCGACTCCGGCATATTGTCGCGGTAGTCCTGTTCGGCATCTCGGATGTCTTCCACTTCCCCACGAATGCCCTCCGCCAGCAGCAAAAGCTGGTCGATTCGGCCCTTCAACACCTCAATCTGCTTGCGTCGTCTTTTGTTCATTGCGTATCTACCGCCAGTAAACCAGCGTGTTGCCAGCCAGCCGGGCTTTCCCGCGAGGTAACTCGACGTCCACGCGACCGTCCCGGCCCATGCCTGCCGTGGCGGTGTCGTAGATCGCCACTGTCGTCAGGTCACCCGGGCTGAAGGTGTCCTCGCGCAGGAGATGCGGCTCGCGCCCAGCATCGATCTGCGTGCCGCTGGCCTCATCCTGGGCGCACAGGCCTGCCAGCGTGGTCACGCGCTCCGGATTGATCCGGCGAGCGGCCACGTAGCCGTCGTACAGCGCATCACCGCCCCGCAGGGCCTGCAGCTGCGCTGCCGTATGAAGCGCGGCATTTCGCGAAGCCAGCGCCGAGGTTCGATAAGCCAATTTGGCCGACAGTGAACGCATGACGATCTCCCAGCGAGGCCCTCTCGCACGAGTACAAAATACATCCATTGGATATATTGTCAAGAGCCCGACGTGCGATTTATTTGAAGACGCTCATCCACCCGGCAAGCCTGGCTATCCAACCGGTGTTCGGACCGCCTCGCAGCACCTGATCGAAGCGGTCCGGCTCATGGAGCAGGGCATACACGGTTCGGTTGTAGACCTCGCCGACACCGGATGGCACGCCGAAACGCTCAGCGGCGAACTTCGCCACAGCGGCGGATCGCCGCTGCCCCGCATGGCAGTGGACGATCAACTCGGAGAGCGCCGCGTTCGCCGCCAAATGATCGAGGAAGGCCAAGATGGGCGAGCAGCGTTCGCGGCAGGGGAACCCCCTGGAGCAGAGGTCTTTGAAATCGCCTCGTGCCGCGGAGCGCTCCAGCATGCTCGCGTCGAATTCGGCATCCATGAACTGGACGCGTAACAGCGCGCCCCAGTGATCCGGAGAGGGTAACTGGGCAGTGCGCCCCGGCTCGGTGATGGAAATCACCGCCGCGGATGCACGGGGCGATTCGACGAGGCACGCAGCCTCGCTCAAATAGACGATTCGTCGGATGCGGTGGGTCACCACGACGTAGCGATGGCGAGGTCGCCATCCGGAGTGCCCTGAGCCTTGAACTCACGATAGAAGCGCGTGCTGTTGGGGATCAGGCGCGACCACGCGCGACCTTGCACGGCGTCCTTCGTCGGAATCACGAAATTACCTATCAAGAGGTAGCGGTCGACGTACCGATCCCAGTCCTGCACGTGCAGGTACAGCGTGAGATCCACGCCGAGCGCCGAGGTATCGGCAATACGGATGATGGTCGCCGCGTTGTCGGGCGGCGTCTCGCTGATCACGACAGCCGGGAGGGGTGAGCGGATCACGAGCTTGCCGAGCGACGGGATCGTTCGGTCGACGCTGACCCTCGCGGGTGCGTCCCGCACCTTGTCGTAATCACCCGGCGTCACGAAGTGCTTGACACCGGGTGCGCAGCCGGACTTGGCATCTTCGAAAATCACTTGTCCCAGCAGAGGCTGCTCTTGCCGCACGCGATGGAAGGCGTGCGCCGCCGCCTGCTGCTTGAAGGAGCGCAGGGCCTCGGCTGGGAGGCTGGCCAGGCGCCAGAGGGGCTGCATGGCGGCCATTGCTTCGTTGACCAGCGACGGCTCCAGGACAGCCTCACCGGCCGTCGTGATGACGCGATGGTCGATGTTGGCCGCACCCTCCCGATGTGCCAGGCGCCAGTACAGCTGCGCGGCAAATTCATGGACGGCGACCGGATCGAATTCGTAGCTGCTCATGCGGTGGCTATTTCCGGCGACGACGGCGCCTTCCGGCTCGCCGAGGATAGCGATCCATCCTCTGCAATGGTGCATTCCCACGCCGGATCGCGAATGTCGATCATGGATGACTCCTTGATGCTTGCTTGGGTCGAGCCTGCTCTTCCATGCCAGGTACATCGCCGAAGATACGGCGGCCGCCCTTCACGCTTACGAGGAAGTCGTCCACCAGCTGCGGTACCGTTTGAGCCACTTCGATTCGGGTCGCTCCGGTGTCTGCTGCTGCTTCGTAACAGAAATAGACACCATCAGTCTTGCGCGACACGACCAGCTCCCACGCGCCAAGATGCTTGATGACGTGATAGACGGTCGGAAACCAGGCCTTCGGCGCACTCAGCACGCGAACCGCGCTCAGGCCGTCCTTGAACAACATCCAGCGAAGGCGCAAGAGTTCGCGAGAGAAGTCCTTCCCAGCGAGAATCTGCACCCACTGCAAGGGAATGAACTCGTTGGACTCATCCGAAGTGATGGTGCGTGCTTCGATGGTGACAACAGGCGCCATCATGCGCGTTTCTCCATCGTGCGGAACGCCTTGCCCAGTTCCTGCAGGAACCGCTCGCACAATGCCACGTCGAACCAGTCATCTGTCCGCAGTTTGCCTTCCAGATCGATCCAGTAGCGGCCTTCGGCCACGGCGTGGATCTTCGCGAGTTCCGTCTGGATGTTGTCGGGGCCCAGTCCACCGGCAAAGCCGACCTGCAGGTGCGTCCTCGGCCGCGCCCAGCGCTCCGGTGAACGTCCAGTACCGCCAGAGCCATCGACCAGCAAGCGGTGGTTGACGGCGAGGCGTGCGCTGGCCAGCGCACGGTTCTTGTCGTTGTGCTGCGTGATGAGGATGGGCACGCGTTTGGCCAGGCCCTGCACTTCGTCCGGATGGACGCCGCCGTTGACCTGCACGCGCCAGGCATTGCCGACCAGGCGAGCCAGCGCGCCGTCGCGTAGCTGTTGGCGCGCGCCGCTGCCGCAGATGTGGATGGCGCAGCGGCCAGGCAGGGCGCCGGAAGCCTTCTGCAGCCATTCCAGCGTGGGGTAGCGGTTCCGGCCTTCCGGCGTCGCCGTGTAGAGCAGGCCGATTTCCAGGTACGGATGCTCATCGGCAAGCTTCACCAGGCGGCCGACGTCCGTGCGTTCGTCGGCGCCGGTCAGCGTGACGGTACTGAGCTTTGTCACGGTACGGGAGGGTTCACGAGTAGAGAGTGCTTGGGTCATGTCAGGCAGCTATTGGCCAACGGGCGATGATGGGTGGCATATCGAATCCTTCGGTGTCGCGGAACATCTCCCCCGACGCCCTCAAGTAGTCCAGAACCTTGTCCACGATCAGCCAGCGACGCTGCAGCCGCTCGGCGGCGAGGGCAGTCTTTCCCCAACCGCCGCAAGGATCGAGGACGAGATCGCCAGGTTCCGTCAGGAACCGAATCCAGAATTCCGGAAGGCGCGTCGGAAATGACGCGCCGTGCATGGGGAGCCCCAGTTCGGTGGCAATGCGGCGCAGCTGCTGCGTGTCGCGACAGCGGTGTCCGAGCGTCATCACGTTGCGGGGAATGCGCCCAGGCGTCGCCTGGCCGAAGGAGCCGTGGCGGATGGTGTAGGCGCCATCGCCGTACTGGGCGTGGCGTTGCTCGCCACCCTTGGCGATCAGCTTCTGATGCTGTTCGGTGTGCGGCTCCAGTACGCGCCGATTGTCGGCGCGTACCCGGCGCGGATCGTTCGTGAACCACAACACGAACTCGAAGGCGCTGTTGAGCTGCACGCGCTCGCGCGAGGCCCAGATCGTCGGGCCGGGTGGCTTGCTGGGGTTGTGCCACACCGACCGATCCATCAGGGACAGGCCCAGGCGATCATGCAGGGCGAGTGTCACGCGTTCCAGGATCAGGGAGCGCGCAGGTGTGCCACTCACAAACACATCCTGGCCCATGTTGAGGCACACCGAGCCGCCAGGCACGAGGTTTCGCATTACCGGCTCGACCAGCGCCACGATGAAGTCCACGAACTCAGCTTCACTCGCGGGGTTGCCATAGTCGCGACTCCTGCTAAGCAAGTATGGCGGGCTGGTGAACAGCAGGTGCACTGGCTCCTGGAGGCCCTTGCGCATGTCTAGGCTGTCGCCCCATACCGCCATACCCAGCCGCGTGCTGAAAGCCAGCAAGCGGACTGAGGCGAGGGGCGTGTGCAGCTTCTTCGCCGGGGCGATCAGCGACCACAGCCCACGTTCACCATCGACGCGCTCGATGAGCCCCATGTGCCGCATGTTCTGTTGCTGCCAGCGCACCGAGCGGTGAAAGAGATTGTGCTGCTCCTGTCGGGAACCCACCTTGTCGCGCTGTTGCCGAGCAGAGGCGGACAGCTGCATGCGATCCGCCACGTGCTCGTACAGTTCGGCATTGGGCACGCGTCCGACGTCGCTGTCGGCGTAAACCGCGGCAACGTGGGTAAACAGGTCGGGCTGCGAGATGGTCATGCCGCGGCCAGCTCACCGAACAGGGAGGGTTGCGGAAGCGCCCAGTGACCCCGGCGGTTCGAGACGGCGATGATCTGCAGGGTCTGCCGGATCTTCGACTGCCAGAACTTGTTCGGCGTCGGCCGGTGACCCTCCACCTCGCGGTAGATCTGGTCAAGCGTGCCTGCGCCGCCAAGGGCTTCGAGCGCGGCGCGCGTGACCGCGGCCCATACCGACCGCTCACCCTTCTGAAGCAGCTCGCGGTAGCGTCGCTGCAACAGCGACACGGCATGCTGTTCGCCGAACAACGCGAAATTGAAGAGCTTGCCGCTGACGCCCTTTGTCAGCACCGCCCACAACAGCGGGTAGGGCAGGCGGCCAAAGATATTGCGAGGCAGGAGATCTTGCCGAATCGACCATCGTTCGGCGAGCCTCGCCACCGTGGCGGACGTATGCAGGATGTACGCCGGCAGGATGAAGCCTACACGGCCATCTTCCGGCAACACTTCCCAGGCGCGATCGAGGATTTCCAGCACCGTACTCTGCTTGAAGGGCGGGTTGCCGACGATCGCTGTAGGCTGGAACGGCAGATCCACGGTGCGGAAGTCGCCCACGATGACGGGGCGGCCCGAGTTCGCCCGGGCGAAGCGTGCCATCTCCGGGTCGATCTCCACGCCCATCGCTGGCACGCCCGCCGGGAAGGCACGAAGGAAGGAGCCACGCCCGCACGTCGGCTCGACATAACCTTCTTCGCGCGCAAAGTCACGCGCGACCAGTTCGAGCGTCACCCAGTCGGGCGTCATATGCTGGCCCAACTCCACTTGCCTGTTCATGCCGTTGCCCCCTTGGGCTCCATGCCGCGGTTGGGCTCAACCATCTCGACGTAAGCGGCCATGACGGCGACGACGCCGAAGCCGTCGCTATCGATCGCCTTCGCGAGTTGGATAGCCGCTTGCAGGGTTGGCAGGTGCTTGCTATCGGCGACCTTGGTGATTGCCGACTGCCACGGAGCAATTCTCTCGGGGTACTGCTCACCCCAGAGCGAACGCATGGTGTCGCGCATGTGGTACAGCTGCGTCGTCAGCTGGACAGCCTTCACGAGGTCAGCCATGGGCTACCTCCGGATAAGCGTCGTGCAGCACGCCATCAATCAGGCGACCCGCCAGGCGCTTGCCAAGGCGGAAAACGTGTGCGCTGGCTCCGACGCTCTTGGGCTGTGCGGCCTCACCCATCGTGGAGGAGCCGTCCGGCTCCACCCAGCCACCTTCGCGGCTGTGTTCGTAGCAATCGTTGAGGTCGATGTCGGCTTGTCCGGCCGATACATACTCACCCCACTGCTTGAAGAAGAAGGGCGTCTCGGCTCCGTCTTCGGCGCATTGGTTGCGCAGCGATCGCGCCCAGTCCGGGTGCATGGGACGCGCTTTAGGACCGGACTCGCCGCCAGCGACAACCCAGTCGATGGTTTTCATGTCCGAGTGATTGGTGAAGCCGCCACGCGGCGCGCCGAGAGCTGCGCTGGGACCGCAGGCAAGATACCCCTCCGCGTTCCAGTACCCGCCGCGCAATACGTCGACGCGATGCCCATCCTTGTCGGGCCACGCGACGCTGGTGAGGTCCACGGGGCCCAGTAGAGGCTCGCAAGACAGCCAGCGCACCGAGGCAGGGGTCTGGAGCAGCGCCGGAATGCGTTCGTCCGCAGCGGCTTGGTTCTCGACGCTGACGCCCAGCCAGACATTCGGTAGCGGCCAGGGCATGGCTGCGTTGTTGTTCAACGGGAGCCGTTTGAACTCACGCGGGAAAGCCCGTGCCGGGCGATCGACCAGCAAGCGGATGTAGCCTTCCGTCCATCCCTCCGGTCGCCTTTCCTCCATGTACCGGTACATGCGGTCCGCTCGCTTGGTCAGGATCTGGAACGTGTGCTGTGGTGCCATGGCCATGACGGCGAAGATCTGATCGATCCACGCGTCCGGTACGGATTCGTGAAACAGGTCAGACATGGAGTTGACGAAGATCCGTCGCGGACGCTTCCAGCGAAGCGGCTGCGTCAGCACCTCCGGCACCAGGCGAACGGTTCCATTCCAGCCGCGGGTGCTGGGGTGGATCAAGCCTTCGTAGGGTTGCCCCTCGCCAGCGAAGCGGGCTGCCACACGCTCGGCGTAGCAGCGCTGGCAACCTGCCGACACGCGCGAACAACCGCGCAGCGGGTTCCACGTCGCTTCCGTCCATTCGATGGCGCTGTGGTCAGCCATTGGCGATCTCCTTCACTGGCGTGCTTTCGATGTACTCGGCCAACAGACGGCGTGCGAGGGAGATATGTGTCCAGCACGCCGTGGTCACCGGCACCACCGGTGTCTTGTGCAATTCGGTGTGAGCCACTTGGAGGGCTGCGAAAGCCATTTCGATGCGGCGGTCAGCCATAACGCCTCCCGCTGCGTGGTACGCCGATCCACTCGGCGAAGCTGTACCCAGGATCAGCGTCCAGCCACTCGCGGTACCGCTTCTGTGAACGCGTCAGCTTTGGTTCGGGCGGCGGCGAGGGGCTATGCAAGCGGACATACGCATAGCCCGCTTTCGTCACTCGGAAGAGGTCATCGCCACCGGTGATCGCATTGCCTGGAGTGCGCGTCATCAGTCCACCGGCCACGAGCTTCATGCAGGCCGGGTGATCGCCGGACCCTTCGCCAGTGACGAAGTGATTGCGATCACTGTAGCGCCCGCGTCGACCGTACTTATCGGCACCGATTGAGTGCTGCAGGATGTGAAGTTGAGCAGTGGTCAAGAAGCCGTCGATCGTCGTGGCGCTGGCGAGAGCACTCGACGTATCGATGGGCGTGGGCTGATGAGTCATCATGCCGAGACTCCTGCCGCCGTGGCCTGGTCGACCACCATGTGCATCAGCCGATAGGTTTCCCGGCACACGTCGTGCCCGGAAAGCGATCGCCAGTCCGGGCATTCCCGATCCATCGTGCCGCAGATCGACGCCCACTGCGCTACCAGCGCGGCCCACGTGGGCGACACCTGCGGCATCACAGCGTTGAACCGTTCCGCGAATGACGGCACCGCCTCCAACAGCAGGCGGCATCGCCGCAAGTCGGCCGGATCATGCGGAAAGTCGGCCGGCATGAGCGAGCCAGGAAGCGATTTGTGCGGGGCGAGCTTGATGCCTGTCAGCCAGGCGAAGATGGCGGCCGACGAAGCGCCCACCTCACCGGCTACAGCCCAGTCCTGCGCCGCCGGTTCAAGATCCGCCAACTCCGGTGGACGCGCCGCCTTCAGCGTCTGGACACGTACGCGACCCAGAAGCGCCTCGACAGCTGCCGCAGAGCCATACGCGAAAGTCGCCCCTACCATGCGAGCCAGGTCTGGAGATAGCACGTCGTCCGTCGACCCATCCCGGCTGAGGTCCCGCAGTTGGTTCATCGACAGCGAGCCGAACACCAGCGTGCAGCCGTCACGTGTTTCAACGCGGGCATTGGCCGACACGGCATTCCGCCCCAATAGCATCGAGTTCATACACCCCCCTTGTTGTTCGATCGCCGCCGAAGCACATCGAGCGCCTGCGGCCAGTGGAAGCCGTCCACGAACCGCAGCAGGGTTCCTTTGAACCGCTCGCAGTTCGCCTTGTGAGGCCTGTCATCGCACAGGAAGTCACCCTCATCACCCAGCAGGCCCTTGTCGTGAGTGATGATCAGCCGGCACTTCAACTCCGGCAGGTGCTCGAACACCCACGCCGCCTTGTCGCTGTATGCGTGAGGAACGCCTGTGGGCGGCTTTGTGGCCAGCCACACCTCGTAGCCCATGCCGATCAGACTGCGCACAGCTGCAATCGCGCCGTCGATCGCCGGCATCTGAAGGTAGGCGCCCGGCATGGCCTTCACCTGATCGCCCGTCAGCCCGCGCTCGTCGCGGAACTTGTCGAAGTCCACGATCACGCCATCCATATCCACAAATACACGGTTCATCGGTACATCCTTCAAGCCGCGATGCGGTGGTACAGGTCGATCAGATCCGCAGCGTTGGCCCGTACCAGTGCGGCCGCCACCTGGCGGCAGACGCTGTTGCCAATCAGCTTCACCTGATCCGTCTTCGTGATAGGTCGCCATTCCTCCTGACCCGTGGCCGGGTTGAAGAAGAGGCCGCGGTCAAGGATGTAGTCGGGGCGGAAGCCCTGCGCGCGTTTCAGCTCCTTCGGCTGCAACATGCGCAGGGTGATGTCGACCAGAACGTGGTCACCCACCAGCACCAGATCGGCCGAGTCCGGAAAGTGTTCGGGAAGCCAGCGGCGCAGGAAATCGGCGCAGCGCTTGGCCTTGACCATCAGCTCGGGCGGGAGCAGATCGGCGGGTACCTGCACCACCTGCACCAAGCCCATGCGCCCCTTCGTCGGCAGCGTGTGCATGGGCTCATCGAGCCCCTGCAGTTGCCCGCCATCGCGGTAATACTTCACCAGGTAGGCACTCACCAGGCGCTGCTGGCTGCCGCTGCCGACGATGGTGCTGACCGGTTCACGCAGGCTGCGGCCGGCGCCGTCGTAGAAGCCGCCGTTCGCCTGCTCCAGGAACATCGACGCCATGCCGAGCGCATGTGCGGCGCCCGCCGGGCGCGCCATGTCACCACCTGCAGTGACGGTAGGCATGGGTCCATCCATAGCATGGCCAATGCTGTCGCCGCGGAACTTCACGATGTGGCTTGCGGCCAGAGCATGATGACCGCCGGTTGCCACTGTCGGCGTCGGCGACATCATCGAGGCGCCACTGTGTCCCGTGGTGTTGGTCACCAGATGGGCAGCGGCGAGCGCGAAGTGGCCGCCCTTCACCTGGGCCACCTGTGTTCGCAGGGCCTCGTCGACGCGGAACGTGCGCTGGCTGCTGGCGTTCGCGAACTCGGTGAGAATCGGCGCCACCACCGATCCGCTTTGCGGAACGATGAAAGGCTTCGGCGCCGTGAGCACATGACGCCAGCAGCCGCGGGCGATGCGTCGCTGACTGGCGTCGGCCAGCGGCTTGCGGCGTTCGAAGATGCTCTTGCCGAGATCAGTGAAGTCGATGCACTCGGCGGCCCAGCGCCAGCGTTTCTCCGGCGTGGGCGCTTGCTTGAAGGCTTCTACTTCCGGCCAGACGATCGGTCGGCCATCGCAACGCATGACGCCGTACAGGCGTTTGCGGATCGTCGGGGTCTTGTAGTTGGCTGCGACCAGCTCGCGGAAGTCAGCCTTGTAGCCCAGGCCGCGCACCAGCGCCGCTTTCGGTACATGGGCGCCGATCGCAGCAAGGATCTCGGGCATGTCGGGATGGTCGGCTGGCAGTCCGGTGGTCATGACGGCTCGGAATGCCTCGAAGGTACGTCCGCGAAGCGCCTTGAGAGGCATGTCGTCGGCACCCAACGGACCCCATTCACGAAACTCCTCGACGTTCTCCATGAAGATCATGCGTGGGCGTGTGGCATAGGCCCACCGCACCATGACCCACGCCAGGCCGCGAATCTTGCGGCTACGGGGCTTTCGTCCCGCAGCTTTCGAATGGTGGCGGCAATCGGGACTGCTCCAAAGTAGGCCTACTGGTTGGCCGCCGGTGGCTTCAAGAGGGTCTACCTCGAACACGTCCGCCATGTAGTGGCGCGTGTTCGGGTGATTGGCTTTGTGCACGGCGATCGCAATGGGATTGTGGTTCACCGCGACATCGGGCGCCCGATATTCATCCTCGATGCCTGCGCTCGCACCACCGGCGCCCGCGAACAGGTCGACAACCAACTCATGCCCGAAATCGAAACTACGGTTGCCGTCGGCCATCGTCAGCCCTCCCTAGCTTTGCTGCTGTGCCCAGGCAAGCCACGGATCGTGCAACCAGCCGACTTGCCTCCCATGGCCCTGGAGTGGTGCTGGCAATCCGGCGACGTGAACAAGAAGGTCACCGGTTGACCTGATGGAGCCATTTCCAAATCGTGCAGGGGCACGGGAAGGAATGGGATCACGTGTGTCTCGATCATTGGTGCCTCGATGTTCCAGTAGGAAACGGTTGGACGGGGCTGCTCGGTTGCCTCGGACTCGATGGATGAGTCTTTCAGCGCAAAGAAGGGCGAGGCCTGCATGGTGCGACTATACGCGCATGCAAAGAAACACCAATCTGACAGCGCGATTGTCCGCTGTTAGAAACGTATCGTCAAGTCTTTTTGACGTTGCCGGTAGCGCCCTGCAACATCCATCGCCCGAGGGGTGTTTCTGCTCGCGGTTTTTCCGCTTCCCTTCTCTGTCAAACCGGGCAGGAGGAGGCGCACGGTGGGCAACGCGAAGCGTTGTCCACGGAGTGCCGACAGGTCGGTGGATAACCCACGGATCGCGCGTAGCGCGACCATCCACGGGCGCGATAGCGCCGGTGGGTGGGTGGGTTATCCACCGAGGGGCGAAGCCCAGCTACTTGTATAGAGATACTTGTATTTCTATTAACTACTTGGGGCGGAGTGGCTATGCCTGAAAGACCCGGATTAGTCGGTCATCTTAGTGTTTCAGCGTGGTGTCCAGATTAGTGTTTTAGCGCACTTATTTATTAGTGTTTCAGCGTGGATAACTCGCGCTGAAACACTAATACCTTCTGCAATTCATGGACTTGGAACACAAAAACCGACATTAGCGTTTCAGCGTGGATAACTCTGGCCATCCCCAGGCTTATCCACAGAGTGGCGACGTCGTTGCCTGTAGCCGACCGGGCATCCACCCTGATTGCCCGTGGCCGTACACCTCTCGGGCAAATGCATGTAGCGCGATGGGCACACCCGCAGTCGTGTACGCCCGCGCGACGGAGGCACAACGCCTGGTCGAGTGCGGGGACATCAGCGAATGCACGTTTTTGAGCGGCGGCGCCTTCGCGCTCGCGAGGTCGGCGAGGTGCCTGAGAGTTCGTGTTTCGAAGGGAGTCTTCAGGCGCGTGATGCAGTGGCCAACCGGATCACGCAGAGGGCTTTGCGACGTTGCCAACCGCCAATCGGCTGGGCGTATCCCTCACCATTTCACTGCAAGCCTGGGGCGTTGGTCTGGATGTTCTCCGAGCCAGTTCCTGAAGGCTCCCTTCGAAACACGAACGGCATCACATGCACACGCGGCGTCAAGTGCGCTTGGCGATGTGCGTGGGGCTTGGAAGTAGGGTCAGCTTGTTTGCGTCGTGGGCGACTTTGGCCTGTGGCCAGGCTGCACTGACGACGCGCAGTTGTTTCAGGAAGTTGTACTTGAAGGCGGCCAGGCCGTTCGGATCATCTGAATAGTTGGCGCCGAACTGCCACTTAAGCTGGGTCCACGTAATGGGCGTGGGACGTGTGATCGCGTTGTATCGGTAGGTCAGCCAGATGTAGATGTCGATCGCGAGCGGTGAACGCAACGCGTGCACGATATCCATCTGGATCGGCACCGCATGATCACAGCATTCCTTGAAGAACTCGGCCGAGAGGTCGAGCCAGCTGTTCCACGGCATCCGTTGTTCCGGATCGTGGGGATTCCAGAGCAGCATGCCTCGGCTGGTGAGGTTCACGTTCTGCCAGTGGAATTCGGAGCCCGGCGTGCCGACCAGTGTGATGTGGGAGGTGAAGAGCCTCGTTGCCTGATCCTTCAAGCGCGTCATGTCGCCGCGGTGGCCGCCCGATGAGGTGAGTCCCAGCTTGTTCGCGAATTCGGCCTGGGAGCGGCCAAGGTAGATCCGCGGCTCCTCGGTGCGTTTCGCCTCGGTGCATAAGAACGCAGTCATCACACGCGGGATCTTGCCGTAAGGCAGACCGATATCCGGATCGACGAGGATGGTAGTCGTGTGCGTATTGGACTTGCGCTTGAAGAACGCCCCCTCGATCTCCGAATGCGGCAGGGAGGCATAGATGCAGGCGGTGGCGATGAACCCCTTGTTGGGGTCGTAGCCCTCGCGCTGCTCCAGCTCCATCGACAGCTCGAAGAGGTCGCGCTCCTGGTTCGTGCGGGGGCGCTCCTGCCAGTTGACGGCAGGGCGGCCGCGCGGACGGGTCAGCGGCGTGACGTTGCTGGGTGCCTGGGGGCCGATGGCTGTGGCCGGGAGCTGGTCCGGCGCACCGCCGAACAGATCGCCGGATGGGCGAGGTGTCGCGCGCTCGTCGGTGTCCACGGATACCCCCTTCAT